>NZ_JAKRNB010000031.1:0-6824 GCF_022347395.1 Corynebacterium sp. ACRPF | reverse complement strand
CTTCTTTTCAATCGCATCAATCTTGGCCTTATCGGCCGGATCTCGTCTTGTCACAGTAGTCATTCTGGCTTATCTCCTTATGCGGGATCGGTTCCCACACACAAACCATCAGACACTCTCGTAAATTGGGTTCCGCGGTCAGCGTGAAACACTAGCCCGTCAGGCACGTCACCGCGCAGCGTATGCGCCATTCGCAGGGCCCGTTCGACCAGGTATGTATCTTGAACGCTATCCATAGCCCAGCCCAGTACCCTGCGGGAATGGCCATCGCGGACTGCACACAGATACAACCAGCCTTCAGCAGTGCGCAGGTAGGTAATATCCGACATCCACACTCGGTTGAGCTCACCGGTATCAAACATGCGCTTGACCAGGTCAGGAAGCGTGGACTTACGTTTGGCTTGGACCGTTGTCACTGGGACAAAGGCCCGCGGTGAAATCCCTTCAATGCCCATCATGCGCATTCGTTTAGCCACAGTCTTACGGTTAAGCGCAATGTGGTAGCGCTCGGTAAGTTCTGCGGTGATCCGCGGAGCACCATAAACCTGATCGGAGTCCGACCAAATCTGATGAATCTTGCGGTCAACATCGTCGTAGAATGCTGCGCGATCATCGTCGCCGGATAGCCGCTTCTGCTGCGTATGGGCCCATTTGTAGTATCCAGACCGAGATACTTTTAATAGCCGTGCCATACGTTTGATGCTGTAGTTGGCCTTCTCCTGCCGCATCAATTCGAACTTTTCTGCTCGCGTTGCTTCGCAGCGAAGAAGGCTGTCGCTTTTGACAAAAACTCATTATCCATCTTGGCTTCCGCCAGTTCACGGCGCAGACGAGCATTTTCAGCACGAAGATCAGCCTCGCTCATCCCATCTGATGCTCCACGGCGCTCACGCTCGAGTTTGACCCACCTGCCCAAAATTGTGGCTGATACACCAATCTCCTTAGCCACATGAGCAATCGGGCGCTGCGACTCGATTACCAGGTTTGCGGCTTCACGCCGGTACTCCGGCGTGTATTTCTTGCGCTGTTGACTCACAATGAACATCCTCTCCTACGGACACAAGATCCGCACAAATAGGGTGTCCACTACTCGAGGGTAACCTCACGAGTCAAAGATGAGTCTTGCCCGTGAGTTTGGCCTGTCGTCAGACCAAGTGGTTGGATATTGGTCGCGGAAATGGCGCAAAGGCGGCGATGACGCCTTAAAACCGAAGCCGAAGGGCAGGCCTAAAGGTTCAGCTAAGCCGAAAGTGCTTTCTGAAGAAGATAAGCTACGTCGCGAAAACGAACGGTTGCGGGCCGAAAATGCCTACCTAAAAAAATTGCGGGACTTGAGGAATCAGGGACGCGCCTGAAAGTCCAAGCGATCGTCATCCTCAAGTCTCACCACCGCTTGGAGGACCTCCTAGAGGCAGCCGGTATGCCGCGGGCGACATTCTTCTACCACCAGAAACGACTCAGCGAGCCAGATAAGCACGCTGCGACCAAGGAGGCGATCCTAGAAAGCTTCGAGGCTAACAAGCATCGCTACGGCTACCGGCGAGTGTTGCTGGACCTGCGCAACAAGGGCTGGGTGGTCAACCACAAACTCGTTTACAAACTCATGCGCCAGATGGGGCTTCGGGCCAAGATCCGCCAACGCAGACCGTATATTTCCTACGCAGGAACTAAAAGTCGCATTGCTGACAACAAGCTTGACCGCAAGTTCACCCCAGATAAGCCAAACACCGTCTTTGTCAGCGACGTCACCGAGTTTAGGGTCGCAGGCCGAAAAGTGTATTTGTCACCGGTGATGGACTTGTTCGACCGCTCAATCGTCGCCCACACCGTGGCTACATCGCCGACGGCAGCGTTTACCGCCGAATCCTTGACTAAGGCGATTGCGGCCTGTGCGCCGAAGCCTGGGTGGATGATGCACACCGATCAAGGATTCCAGTACCAGCATTCCTCCTGGCGTAACCTGATCGGTGACAACGGCGGTGTCCAGTCGATGTCGCGTAAAGCCAACTGCTACGACAACGCAGTAATGGAGAACTTCTTCGGGCACGTGAAGGCCGAGATGTACCACGGGGAAGTCTTTGACACCGTCGAGGAATTCACCCAAGCGATCGACGAGTACATCCAGTGGTACAACACCGAACGCATCCAACAACGACTCAAGGGCCTGACCCCGATGCAATATCGGAATCAGGCCCTTGAACCCCTCACCACCTAGAATTAAACCAGTCCAACTTTTGGGGGCCAGTTCACAGAGCGGGGCGCAGTTTTCCTACCTTTGGCTTCCCGAATTTGTGGGGAAGGAGGTCTATCTAGACCCGGCCTTGGATAAAAATGGCCGACGGAATCGTACTCAGGCATGACTACTTAACTCGTCGAACCGGATAGCGTAGAGGCGTGGAAGTCTTTTCTGATAGGCGAATGATTCGTGACCTTGCGGTGTCGCTTTTGTGCGGAGCGGCGTCTCTCATCGGTAGGGAGCTGATGTCCCGGCCGCTCTTTGACTACCTGATTATCGCCTTGGTCGTGCTAATGCCAATTATAAGCAGGCGGTGGCCGCGCCTGGTGGTCTTCGTTGCATCAATGGTGCTCTTCGCCAGCCTTTTCCAGGTGGAACTCACTGTAGGCATCATAATCCTTGCGGGGCAGGTCGCCTACATTATTCGCCGCAGGCTGGAAGATCCCCTGCGTCGAATAATGACTATAGGGATGCTTGCTGCGGACTTTATCGGTGTATTTTGGGTGAGCCAAACGGTACAGGAAGCAGCACAGGATATTGCGCGGCGCCTTTTCGTCGTGGGCTGGAGCCTACTGGTCCTTGCGGTATGCATGCTTGTGGGTGAACTGCGTAGGAGAGCAGAGGAAGAACGCACACGGGAGATTTCGCGTGCTCTAGAGAAACAACGCCTGGAATTCGAGAAAAGCTCGACGGAACAACGGGCGTTTATCGCACGTGAGATCCATGACGTCGTCACGCACTCGCTATCGGTCATAGTTGCCCAGGCCGATGGGGCGCTCTACACCAAAGACACGGAAGCGCAAGAAGAAGCTTTGAAGTCTATTTCCCGCGTGGGAAGGACCTCTTTGAGGGAGATGCGGGGAGTCGTGGGCTTGCTGCGCACAGGGGAAAAGCGCGGCACTCAACCGATGGCGGGATTCGGTGATCTTCCAGAACTCATTAACAGCGTTAGAAGCGCTGGCATTGCTGCGGGATATCGCTGCACAGGAACGCCACCTGAAGAACTTTCCGCCGCGACGTCACTAAGTCTGTACCGAATTGTCCAAGAGGCTTTGACCAATGCGAACAAACATGGTGGCGGGCAAGCGGACGTACTAGTCGAATGGCTTGAAGGTATCGTCCGCCTTGAGGTGCGCAATGGATATATGGGTGATGCTCGAGGCGAGGGACATGGCATTGCTGGCATGAAGGAACGAGCGGAATTGGTTGGAGGAACCTTCCAACAGCGCAGTGATGCTGGCACATGGATAGTAGAAGCAGAGTTACCCACCGTAGGAGGAAGTAAGCAATGAAAGTCGGATTGGTAGACGACCAGGTTCTCTTCCTGCACGGGATTGCCCAGATCATTAGTTCGCAGCCAGACATGGATGTTATCTGGCAAGCAAACGATGGCGAAGATGCGCTGACCCAATGCGCGGCCACGCCTGCTGATGTGGTGCTCATGGATGTACAGATGCCTGTCCGCGATGGAATTAGCGCCACTGCTGAGATCGCATCCACTCTTCCAGAGACGAAGGTCATCATTCTGACAACCTTCGATGACGAAGACTATGTAGTAGCCGGGCTGCGAGCAGGAGCGAGTGGCTTCGTGCTCAAGGACGCAGAGCCAGAGGAGCTACTAAGCGCGTTGCGCACTGTCTATCGCGGAGACGCGGTAATCTCACCCCGCGCCACTAAGCGCCTTGTCCACAGTATGAGGGATGATTCCACGGACACGCTGAGTATTAGCGGCGCAGACCGTCGGGTACTTGAATCGCTGACTGCCCGTGAACAAGAAATCCTTGAAGCAATCGGGATGGGATGGTCAAACACAGAGATATGTGAGCGGATGTTCATCTCTATGCCGACCGTCAAGACGCACGTTGGACGAGTGCTCGCCAAGACGAGTTCTAGGGACCGTGTACACGCAGCCCTTTTCGCCTATCGCACAGGAGTTGTCTCCCGTGCTGACCTGCTTAGCTCCTAATACCCCGGTATGACTCGCAAAATCGTGCCTCGCGGCGATGTGCGGCGTAGGCGCGCCGGGCAACGATTGAGTTATGAGCACAGAATATGTTGTCGAAACTCAGGGTTTGACCAAGGAATATAAGGGATTCAAGGCCGTCGACGGCCTTGATATGGCAATCGGCCCCGGTGTCGTTCACGGTTTGTTGGGGCCGAATGGTTCGGGCAAGTCCACGACCATGAAAATGCTTTTGGGTCTGGCAAAGCCGACTGAGGGAAGCATCAGTTTGTTCGGCGAGCCTTTCGGGCCTAAGACGCGCAGCCGGGCCTTGGCCCGCACCGGCTCGCTCATCGAGCAGCCTTCGGCCTATTTGCACCTCACCGGGCGAGAGAACTTGCGCATCGCTGCGCGGCTTCTACGCGCTGAGGCAGAAGACGTCGATCGCGCAGTGCACCTCGTGCGGCTGGAAAAGCAGCTGGACAAGCAAGTAGCGAACTATTCCTTGGGCATGAAGCAGCGCCTCGGCATCGCAATGGCTATGATTCGTAACCCGCAGCTTCTGATCCTTGATGAACCAACGAACGGTCTTGACCCTGCCGGCATCGAAGAGATTCGCAATCTCATCGTCAGCCTCGCTGCCGATGAGGGGCGAACGGTATTGGTTTCGAGCCACCTTCTCTCGGAAATCGAAAAGATGGCTAGTGAGCTGACCATTATCAATCGCGGGCAGTTGCTCTTCCAAGGTACAAAGCAGGAGCTTTTCCATTCCCAGCCGCCTGAAGTCTTTATCGAAACCCCGAACCCCGAGGAAGCGGCGCAAGCACTCGCGGGTATCTCAGTGCGCTTTGTAGAAGGTGGCATTCGGGTCCCGAACTTAAGCGAGCGCGACGTCGCGGGGGCTTGTACGCAGCTCGTCAACCATGGCGTGCCCATCTACCAGGTGCTAAGAACGCACCGCAGTCTCGAAGAGATCTTCATTTCGATTACGGGACGAGGTGGCTTGCAATGATGTTGCAGAATGAATATGCCAAGATGCGGCATACCCGGATGCTGCCGCTAGCCCTTGCTGTCACGCTCGCCATCGTTGCCTTTTCCAGTATGAATCTGGTGGGTGAGCACACCGCCGAACAATTTCAGCAAGATCCGCATAGTCAATGGGGCGGACATCTCCTTGGTTACATCATGGTGACGGCCTTCCTCACTCCGGTGCAGGTGGCATTGCTAGCCAGCCGCGCAGCCGATGTAGAGCATCTCCACGGCGGCTGGCGGCTTAATTCCATCGCCGGATACCGCCGCGGTGGTCTGCTCCGCGCGAAGTTCGCAGCTTTAGCCCTTGTCCTAGCCGCAGTAAAGGTAGTTGAATTGCTCGCGGTCTTGACCACTCCATTCTTCCTTGGCGCACAGTCGATTGATTCACCCGGCACATGGGTTCTCACAGCAGCTGGTCTATATGGAACCTCGTGCGCACTGATGGCGATTTTCTTGTGGCAGGCAGCACGCGTGGAATCCCAGCTCGTGGTGCTCAGCACTGGGGTAGTAGGCGGCTTCCTCGGTGTGGCAGGAATGCTTTCTCCAACCGCGGTCACGCTCATTAATCCCTTCGGTTACTACGCAGTCTTATCCCCATTTACCTTCCGCCCCGAAGGCCTGGTGAGCATCGAACCACTGTGGATTCCATGGGCACTGTTCATCGCCGTTGTAACCGTCATCTTCACCGTGCTTTGTCGCACGCTTGACTCCCAGGAGGAATAAGTTCATGTTTGCTATCGACCTGCTGAAATTTCGACGCTCCTACGTATGGGCTGTCATCTTCCTCGTGCCGTCTATAGCAGTCGGCATTGGTGCCGCGAATTATCACGCTAACTTGGCGTCACTTAATGCCGGATGGGCAAGCTATCTTTCCCAAGCAACGCTGTTCTACGGCTTAATCTTTATGACTGTGGGAGTGGCCATCATCGCTGCAGCTGCCTGGCGCCTGGAACACCGCAACCACAATTGGAACACTATTTTGACCTCACCGCGCTCGGCGGGAGAAGTAGTCGCGGCCAAGCTTTTCTCCATCATGGTCCTCATCGCGCTAATGCAGGCGGTGTTCATCGCGCTGGCCTTAGGCATTGGACGCGGCTTAGGAATACAGGGAGAGATTTCGCCTCTCAACTTGAGCGCGCTGTTCTTAGCAATCATCCCGGCGTTCGCAGTCGGGGCCTGGCAATCCTTTTTCTCGATGATCTTTCGCAGCTTTGCCACGCCCGTGGCGATTTCACTTGTGGGCGCGATTGTCTCAGTTGGAATTCTCTACAGCGGTATTCGGCTCATCCCGATGCTGCTGCCACCGGCTATGGTTACGTCGACGATTTCGCTCGGCAGTACCGCCTTCGGCGCAGATGATACTCCTGATGTGCGCGGTATCGCGTTCAGGATGGCTGTTTCTATCTGTTTCGTCATCGGAGCTTGGATTGCATCTGTTGCCTGGCTGCGAACCCATGACGTTAAGGCTTAGGACTCATCCTTGGGACTCTTGCTTGGCGGATTCTAGGGGTCGTTGCAACGATGATGGTTAGTTTGGTTTGATGCTACCGGTTTGTGTGAGGGCGTTGGTCATGACTTCGGCTGGGGTGCGCCAGTTGAGTGCTTTGCGTGGTT
>NZ_JAKRNB010000030.1:0-13154 GCF_022347395.1 Corynebacterium sp. ACRPF | reverse complement strand
TGAACTACCAGCCCGAACCAACGACGCAAACCGCGCCACAACAGCAGAATCCGGAACCCATTTCGACTCCACACAATCACCTAACCCATGTCAGGTGTTTCCACGACCGCTAGAAATCAAGGACCTGCCTAGGACGCACGAAACCCTCGCACCGGCACGAAGGGGGTGCGAGGGTTTGTGAGGCCGAAAGCTAGCTCTTAGCGGTCCAGCTTCAGGGTCTTCTGGGTGTACTCCCACATCTCGTCGTACAGCTTCTCATCGTTGCGCAGCTTGATGCCATAAGACGGAACCATCTCGCGAATCTTGTCTGCCCAATCAATCATGTGCTCGCCGAAGCAACGCTCCAGCAGCTCCAGCATGACGGCTGGGGCAATGGATGCACCCGGGGAAGCTCCGAGCAGGCCGGCGATATTGCCCTCCTGGTTATTCACCAAGGTGGTGCCGAACTCGAGGGAACCGAACTGCGGGGCGCCAGCAGGCTTAATCACCTGGACGCGCTGGCCAGCGATAACGGTCTCCCAGTCGCTTTCCTTTGCTTCCGGTACGTACTCGCGCAGGGCTTCCACGCGGTCCGAGAAGCTCTTGCGCACCTCATCGACCAGGTACTTGGTCAGGCCGAACTCCTGCACGGCAACGCCGAGGTAAGAGGTAATGTTGTCTGGGCGGATGGACTTGAACAGGTCCAGGTAGGTGCCCTTCTTCAGGAACTTCGGGCTCCAGCCACCGTAAGGTCCGAAGAGCAGACCCTTCTCGCCGTCGATCACGCGGGTATCCAGGTGCGGCACCGACATTGGCGGGGCGCCCACAGCAGCCTTGCCGTAGACCTTTGCCTGGTGCTGCTCGATAAGCTCTGGGTTCTTGGAGCGCAGCCACAGACCGGATACTGGGAAGCCTGCGTAACCGGCAACTTCCTTCACCTTTGCCTTACGCAGCAGGTCCAGGGCGTAACCGCCGGCACCTACGAAGACGAACTTGGCCTTAACTACGGTGATGTCGCCAGTGTGCTTGTTCTTGGAGTACACCTTCCACGCGGAGCCATCGCGCTTGATGTCGATGACCTCATGGCCATAGCGGATCTCGGTGCCGGATGCCTTGGCTGCGGTCAGGAACTGCTTGGTCAGCGCGCCAAAGTTGACGTCGGTACCAGCGTCGGTCCAAGAAATGGCCACCTTATTGGAGAAGTCACGGCCCTTCGCCATCAGCGGCAGCTTCTCAGCAAAGTCGGAATCGTCTGCGGAGAACTGCATGCCCGGGAACATGTGCTTCTCGCTCAGCACATCATAGCGGCGCTTGAGGTAATCCACCTGGATTTCGCCCTGTGCGAAGGACACGTGCGGAACCGGATTAATGAATTCGCTCGGGTCGGTGAGAATACCGTTGTTGAGCTGGTGGGACCAGAACTGGCGAGACTTTTGGAACTTCTCGTTGATGCCCAGAGCCTTGGAGATATCAATGCGGCCGTTCTTCTCCGGGGTGTAGTTCAGCTCGCACAGTGCGGAGTGGCCGGTACCGGCGTTATTCCACGGGGAGGAGGACTCCAATGCGGGGCCATCAAGGCGCTCAAAGACCATTTGGGTCCAGCTGGGCTCCAACTCGCGGAGCATAGCACCCAGGGTGGCGCTCATGATGCCAGCACCGATAAGTGCTACATCGACCTCGTCTACAACCTGTGCTGTCTTCTTAGCGGAGGACACTGTGTTATTACCTCTTCGAATTGAAAATAGATATCCATCGGCGCGGTCTACGCCTTGATTTTTAGCGCTTAGCGCCCCGCGCCACCATCGCTGCACTATGACAACCTGGCAGTGCGTCACGCATTAAGGCCTTACTCTACGCTTTTCTCATCCAATTTGGGATTTCTCCCCCAGACCAGTGGCGAAAATGTGGGAATTTCCGCCCCCACTATTTACACCCCACCGGCAACGCCATAAATTCCTCATTGCACCTAGAATCGAGGCATGGTTACACACTCCCCGGTATGGGGCCCAGACAAACTTGGCCCCGACTATGAAGCTGCCACCATTGACTTGGGTACAGACCCCGATGGCGAAGGCGACGTGGTCACCACGCTGGTGCACTACGCGCCGGAGCACGCGGGTGGTACTGCACGTGAGTCAGCGGCCCCGTCACGCCCAGCGCTGGTGTGGCTACACGGCATGACCGATTATTTCTTCCACACCCACGTAGCCGAGCACTTTGCCGCCGAGGGTTATGACTTTTATGCCATCGATCTGCGCAAGTGCGGCCGCTCGCGCCGCTCGGGCCAGTCGTGGCACTATGCTTCGGACCTGGCGCTGTACTTTACAGACCTCACCGCCGCTCTTGATGCGATCCCCAATGATGAGGTCATCTTCATCGCCCACTCCACCGGTGGCTTGATCGCCCCGCTGTGGATGGATCATCTACGCCGAACTGACCGAGAGCGCCACCAGCGCCTGGCGGGCCTCATCCTGAACAGTCCGTGGCTCGACATGATGGGCGTGCCCGGCCAGGTCCTCACACCACTCAAGCCGCTGCTCTACACATTGGGCCGTATAGCCCCAATGACTCCGCTACCCGGCGGTAATCTCACTGCTTACGGCGAGTCCGTGCACAAGGATTTCTACGGCGACTGGGATTTTGACCTTCGCTTTAAGCCGCTGGCCGGCCATAAGAAATATGTCGGTTGGATAGCCGCGGTATTCCACGGCTTTGATGCTATTCACAGCGGCCGCGTTGATGCCGGCGTGCCGATCTTGACCTTGCAGTCCACTCGCGCTCAATTGGGCCAGCCCTACTCCGACAGCGTGAACCACGCAGATGTCATCATCGACGTTGCGCAAACGCGGCGCTGGGCAAAGGAACTTAGTGCCCACTACACCTTGCATCCCATCAAGGGCGCTAGGCACGATGTGTTCCTATCGCTTCCGGACCCGCTCCAAGAAGCTTTTGACGCCTGTGACAAGTGGCTGCCCACCGTCCTCGATACCCCACAATCCACTCAGTAATTTAGCCCCTTTATATAAGGAATAAACGTGACTACTTCACACCAGTCCCACACGCCCGCTGCCGAGGAACATTTCGACCTCATCATCATCGGCACTGGCTCCGGAAACTCCATCCCAAGCCCAGATTTTGATGACCAGAAAATCGCCATCATTGAAAAGGGCACCTTCGGCGGGACCTGCCTCAACGTAGGCTGCATTCCCACCAAGATGTATGTCTACGCCGCCGATATTGCCCTAGCGGCGCGCGAAGCCGGCCGGCTGGGCCTTGATGCTCAGGTCAATAGCGTGGATTGGGATTCCATCGTGGACCGAGTCTTTACCAACCGCATCGACCAGATTGCCCAGGGCGGCGAACAGTACCGTCGCGGCGAAGAAACCCCGAACATTACCGTGTTTGATGAGCACGCCCGTTTCGTCGGCCCGAAGACCATTCAGACCGGCGAGCATGTCATCAGCGGCGACCAGATCGTCATTGCCGCCGGCTCCCGTCCGGTCATTCCGGAGGTCTATGCCAACTCGGGCGTGAAGTACTACACCAATGAAGACATCATGCGCATGGACCACCAGCCAGAAAGCCTCATCGTGGTAGGCGGTGGCTATATCGCCATGGAGTTTGCTCATGTCTTTGACGGCCTCGGCACCAAGGTGACCGTTGTCAATCGCTCCGAGACCTTGCTGCGCCACTTGGATGATGACCTGTCCAGCCGCTTCAACCAGATTGCTCGCGATCGCTTCGACGTCCACATAGCCAATGGCACCAAGCTCGAGGAAACTGACACGGGCGTGCGGTTGGAGCTCGACAATGGTGAGTCCGTGGAAGCAGAAGCGATTCTCGTTGCTACCGGGCGCACCCCGAACGGCGACCAAATGGATCTGGACAAGGCGGGCATTGAGCTGCTTGCCGACGCCCGCGTGAGCACCGACGAGTTCGGCCGCACCGCCGCCGAGGGTGTTTGGGCACTTGGCGATGTCTCCTCGCCGTACATGCTCAAGCACGTAGCCAATGCGGAGACCCGCGCCGTGCAGCACAACCTGCTCCACCCAGAAGATCTCCGCCCACTGCCCCACGACAATGTCCCCGCCGCCATCTTTACCCACCCACAGATCGCCACTGTAGGCCTAACTGAGAAGCAGGCACGCCAGCAAGGCTTCGACGTCACCGTCAAGGTACAGAACTTTGGCGACGTTGCCTACGGCTGGGCTATGGAAGATCACACCGGCATCTGCAAGCTGGTAGCAGACCGCGCCACTGGGCAGCTTCTCGGCGCGCACCTGATGGGCCCACAGGCATCTACCTTGATCCAGCAATTGATTACCGCGATGGCCTACAAGTTGGACATGCGGGAGTTCACCCGCAACCAATATTGGGTTCACCCTGCGCTGCCAGAAGTAGTGGAAAATGCCCTTTTGGGACTGGAGTGGAATAAGTGAACTGTTACGTGATCCTTCTCACATTCTTCCAGTTTCTTCCCAGGTTTTAGTGCGTTTTCCCACCTCACGCCAAGGAAGCCCCATTCACAACTTCAGGCAAATCACCACCATAAAGGGGCCCAAATTAATTAAATCGCTGAAATTCCAGTCTTTGACGTGCAAAAGGACGGGAGTTTTACTAAATTCACTTGGGACACCGGCTCGAGCCGATACGAACACGGCTACCGCGTGTTTATGAATACCGTCTGTGTATTCAATAACACTTTGGTTTCCCAGTGCGGAAGCCTTGCAAGTACGACTTTTAAGGAATTTTGATATGCGTATCCGCAATGCAGCAATCGCTGGCGCAACCGCTCTCGCCGTTGCTTTCGGCGGCACCACCGTTGCCTCCGCTGACGAGACCGTCAACCAGAACGGCAACAACGTCACCGTAGAGCAGGCTAACCCTTCCAAGACTGGTAAAGGCCAGGCCGAGGACCAGACTCCAGAGGACTACACCCCTTCCCTGTCCTCCAAGCTTGGCCACAAGCTCGAGGGCGACAAGGCAGCTAACGGCGTTGGCATCTTCGGTTCTTCCAAGGACTTCTCCGGCCAGCCAGCATGGGCAAAGGTCTTCTACGGTGCAACCGTTGTAGCAGGCCTCGGCGCCCTGCTCGGCGGCATCATCGGCCCTGTATACAACTTCTTCGTACACGGCCCTTCCTTCTAAGCAACAGCCACACGGCTCAATCAAAACTTCCGAAAGGTAATTTTCACAATGCGTAACTTCCGCACCGCAGCCGTTGCTGCTGCTACCGCTGTCACCGTAGCCTTCGGCGGCACCGCCGTTGCTTCTGCTGCAGATTCTTCCTCCACCAACGAGAACACCACCTCCTCTTCCTCCTCCAGCTCCTTCACCCAGATGGGCAAGAAGAAGGGAGCATGGTCCGAAGGCGAGGACGGTAAGCCTGTAGTTAAGCCTGAAAACCAGGTCACCGGCGAGGACATGTTCGGCAAGGAAACCTCCGAGACCATCCCGGAGTGGGCTTCCGATTGGAAGAAGGGTGCTACCGCACTGGGCATCACCTCCGTTATCGGCGCAATCATCGGCGCTTACAACTACGCTGTTTACAACGGCATCATCCCGCAGCACATCCTGGACCCAATCTTCCGCCGCTAATTAGCAGCAGCAGATTGGCTCTAGATAGCTAGGGCTTGCACGGGCCTCGTTCTTGTAACGAGGCCCTTTTTGCTATGTATAGTCGCTCCAATACTGCCGACTGCTCCGCGAGGCATAGGCAAGTAAGCAAAAGCCGCCTCCACTCCCCTTCTCTGGAAATGGAGGCGGCCTTCAGTTTGTTCTGAGACTAAGTACTAGTCCTCATCTGGAATGGTAAGGATTTCATTGCCGTCTTCGGTGATGACGAGGGTGTGCTCAAACTGGGCAGTGAACTTGCCGTCGGTGTTTTGGACGGTCCAGTCGTCATCCCAGATCTCGTAATCCAAGGAGCCAAGGTTAATCATCGGCTCAACAGTGAGCGTCATACCGGGCTCAAGGATGTCACGGTACACGGTCGAGTCATGGTGTAGGACCACAAGACCGTTGTGGAAGGTTGGGCCGACGCCGTGGCCGGTGAAATCGCGCACGACGTTGTAGCCGAAGCGCTTGGCATAAGACTCAATCACGCGGCCAATGACGTTGATCTCGCGACCGGGCTTTGCAGCCTTGATACCGCGCATGGTGGCCTCCTTGGTGCGCTCTACCAGCAGGCGGTGCTCCTCGGAGACATTACCGGCGAGGAAGGTGGCGTTATTATCGCCGTGCACACCGTTCTTATAAGCGGTGATATCGATATTGACGATGTCGCCATCCTCAATCACGGTGGTATCCGGGATGCCGTGGCAGACAATCTCGTTAAGGGAAACACAGCTGGACTTAGGGAAGCCGCGGTAGCCCAGCGTGGACGGGTAAGCGCCGTGGTCGCACATGTACTCGTGCGCCACGCGGTCTACATAATCAGTGGTTACGCCCGGCTGCACGGCCTTGCCGGCCTCCTTGAGGGCGTTGGCTGCAATCTTGCAGGCCTCACGCATCTTCTCGATGATCTCTGGGGACTGCACATAGGGCTCGCCTACGGCCTCCTGTACTTCGTCCTTCCATACGTACTCCGGGCGCTCAATGCTCTCCGGGACGGTGAGGATCGGAGTGGGCTTGCCTGGCTTTAGCTTTCCTCGATTACTCATGGTTTTCCATGGTAGTCCTCCACGCCCGTAATGCAGCAGCCGGGGTCACGAGGGCAGGCGGGGTTTCTACCCTTCGGCCGGCGGAGCCGCACCCTCGTGCGGTCCGGACCGGTAGTCATCGACCTTCTGCAAGAAATTGCTAGTGATATTGACCGAGACATCGGAGCCGCCGCCCAAGACCACGAGGGTGGCAAAGGCAATATCGTCTTCTTCGCGGTAGCCGGTAAACCAGGCGTGCGAACCTTCATTAATCTCGGCCTCACCGGTCTTGCCGTAAATCGTGCCACCCGCTGCCATGCTGCGGGCAGTACCGTTGGTGACTACTTGGCGCATCATGCCGCGGACGTTATCTAGCACAGGCTTCGAAATCTGCTGCGGCTTATCGGAGGCTTTGGTTTCGTGGCCTTCGATAAGCGTGGGCGTAGGCGTCTTGCCATTAGCAACCGTTGCGGAGACAAGAGCCATGCCGAAAGGGCTAGCCAAGTCGTACCCCTGTCCATAGCCAGCTTCAGTGCGCTCGAGTGGTTCTTTGCCCTCCGGAATGGAACCGGTAATGGTAGTAAGACCTGGGATATCGTATTCCACGCCGAAGCCAAACTTCTTTCCCATGTCTTTCAACTCACCAGGCTTAAGCTTGGTGGAGATATCCGCGAAAGTAGTGTTGCACGATTGTGCAAAGGCTTGGCTGAGCGGAACGCTGCCTAGGGCGAAGGCATTATAGTTGGTCACCACGCGGCCAAAGATATCCATGGTGCCCGGGCACGGAACGATGGTATCGGTATTAAGCCCCTGCTTTTCTACGCCAGCCGCGGCGGTGAGAATCTTGAACACCGAGCCCGGCGGGTACTGGCCTTGGAGGGCTACGTCGCCATCTTCATCGGCCTTCTCGGTTTGGGCCACGGCCAAGATATCGCCGTTGGAGGGGCGGATGGCTACGAGCATGGCCTGGGAATCGGCACGCTCATTGACCGCCTCCTGCGCGGCACGCTGCACATCGTAGTCCAGACCTACCTTGATCGATGGCGCCGCATCAGGGTCGTGCTTTTCCACATCAGAGAGCGCCGCACCATTTTCATTGACCACGGAAATGGACCAGCCGGTTTGGCCATCGACTTCATCTTGGACCGCGGAACGCACGCGCGACATCAGATCGGGTGCCAGGCCACGGTCGCGGGTGACCAGAGCCGGTTCTTCATTGAGTCGCACGCCGTCTATGCCTTCGACCTTGGGGCGCACGGCCTTGGCTTGGTCCTCCGTAAACATGGTGACGGAAAAGGAGCCGTCTGCATCCTCCAATTTTTTGGCCAGGTCCTTGGCATCCATCTCCGCAATAGAGTCATCCTGGCGATGGGCGGCAGCAAGTGCGCCGCTGATCTTGGCAGCGGTGGGCCGCACATCATCCAGCGAGCTGGTATCTACCACCAGCCGGTAATTCAGCCCCGGGCTCATCAATTCCACCCCGTTGGAAGAAACCACGCTGGCGCGCTCTGCCTCCAGCGCGCGCAATTCCAGGTGCTGATTTGCTCCCAGGTCGGGGTGGATAAGGCTCGGCTTCCACCGCACCGTCCACTCATCCTCAGTCTTGGTCAACGTCATCTGCGTGTCATAGCTCAAGGTACGATCCTTGGGCAGATCCCAGGTGACCTTGTAGTTCGCCGTGGCGAGGTTCTCATCCTGGTCCACGCCTTCAAGCTCCATGTCGAGCCCCTCGGCCTGCAGGCCGGAGTAGGTGGCATCGAGAGCGGAGGTGGCGTCCGAGGGGGCGTCGGTAAGCGCGGCTAAACCGTCATTATTCCGGGACTCCATCCCCTGGAGGAATTCTTCCGCGACCGGCTCGGCTGAAACCGGCTTCGGAGTACAGGAAACCACGCTGGTGGAGGCGAGCGTGATAGTTGCAACCAGCGCGACCAACTTCTTCATGTCTTGGCACTCTAGCAGCGCAAGCGCCAAAAAAGACTGCCCCACACCGAAGTGCGGGGCAGTCTGCTCAAAGTGGGTAAATTACTGGGTTACGCGAACCTCAGCCTTGGCGCCTTCCACGGCTTCCATACCCTGCTCATCGGCAATGCGCATGGCCTCTTCAATGAGGGTTTCCACGATCTTGTCTTCCGGCACGGTGCGAACGACCTCGCCCTTAACAAAGATCTGCCCCTTGCCATTGCCGGAAGCAACGCCGAGATCAGCATCGCGGGCCTCGCCTGGGCCGTTGACAACACAACCCATCACGGCAACGCGCAGCGGGAACTCCATGCCGTCCAAGCCGGCGGTAACTTCCTCCGCCAGCTTGTAGACGTCCACCTGGGCGCGGCCGCAGGACGGGCAGGAGACGATCTCCAGCTTGCGCGGGCGCAGGTTGAGCGACTGCAGAATCTGGTCGCCCACCTTGATTTCCTCTACCGGCGGAGCGGACAGGGACACGCGAATGGTATCGCCAATGCCCTCTGCCAGCAGTGCGCCGAAGGCAACCGAAGACTTGATGGTGCCCATGAACTTCGGACCAGCCTCGGTCACGCCAAGGTGCAGCGGGTAATCAGTCTTTTCCGCCAGCTGGCGGTATGCCTCCACCATCAAAACCGGATCGGAGTGCTTAACGGAAATAGCGATATCGCCATAACCGTGCTCCTCAAAGAGGCCAGCCTCCCAAATAGCGGACTCGACGAGTGCCTCCGGGGTGGCCTTGCCGTACTTTTCCAGCAGGCGCTTATCCAAGGAGCCACCATTCACGCCGATGCGGATGGGAATGCCGGCATCGCCTGCTGCCTTAGCAACTTCCTTCACGCGGCCGTCAAACTCGCGGATATTGCCTGGGTTCACGCGGATGGCGGCGCAACCAGCGTCGATGGCCTGGAAGATGTACTTAGGCTGGAAGTGGATATCCGCAATCACCGGGATCGGAGACTTCTTGGCAATGGCCGGAAGTGCCTCCGCGTCGATGGGCTTAGGGCAAGCCACGCGCACGATATCGCAGCCGGAAGCGGTCAGCTGCGCGATCTGCTGCAGTGTGCCGTTAATGTCGTGCGTCTTGGTATTGGTCATTGACTGCACCGAGATGGGCGAGTCAGAGCCGACGCCGACCGGGCCCACCTGCAGCTGACGAGTCTTGCGGCGCGGGTGCAGGACTGGTGGTGGGCCGTCTGGGATTCCTAGACCGATGGGGGTCGACATGAATTCTCCTTGCTGAAGCACAGTAAATACATACGGTGGGTGATTAACGCCCCCACTCTAGCACTGCTTGCTTTATGCCTGAAGTGCACGCAGCGGGGGCTGCGGCGGCTAGCCAAATAGCCGAATGGGGTTAACCACATCGGCGACAATAACGATAGCCCCAACGCCCATTAGCAGCGCGGCCATCACATAGGTCACCGGCATCAACTTGGTGTAATCGGCCGGGCCCAGAGCTGGCTTGCCCGCCATTTTGCGGATGCCATCGCGCAGCATTTCATAGATGATGACGGCGATATGTCCGCCGTCAAAAGGTGGCAACGGAATCAGGTTAAAGAGCGCGAGGAAGAAGTTCAGCGTGGCCAGCATCATAAAGAACATCGACCACAGGGAGCGCTCCGCCAATTCGCCGCCCACGCGGGAAGCGCCGACGACGGACATCGGGCCATCGGCCTCGCGTTCGTGGCCGAAGATGGAGGCCACCACACCCGGAATTTTGCCCGGGAATTGCTTCAGCCCGTCGATCGTTGCGCTCAGCGAGTAGGTGCTAAAGCGCCAGGTTGCCGGCAGGGCGTCGACGGCGCCGTGCTTTTCGACGACATCAATTAGCTGATTGCTCAGCCCGATCGAGCCAGCATCCACTAGCTCGCCGTCTTGGTTCAACCGCTTGACCGTATCGAGGTGAACCGGGAAGTCCTTTTCTTCCCCACCGCGCTCCACCGTCAGCGTAATGGTCTCACCGGGGCGCTGCATTACCTCATCGCGCAGCTGGGTAAAAGAATCCAGCTTCTGGCCATCGAGGGCCACGACGATATCGCCCTCCTGCACGCCGGCCTTTCCAGCGGGGCCTTCACCCGTACACTTTTCCAATTCTTGGTTCGGCTTCTGGTTGGCCGAGCAGGTCACCTCCCCCACGCGCGGGCGCACGTCAGCATCCGGGTTGGGTAGACCGGCCGTCATCGCCACAAAGTAAAGGATGACAAAGCCCAAAATCAGGTTGACACCGATGCCGCCGGCCATCACGATTATGCGCTGCCACCACGGCTTTTTATACATCGCATGGGGCTCTTCTTCCTCGGTGAGGAATTCGTCCTGGGCCGTCATGCCAGCGATATCGCAAAACCCGCCTACCGGGAAGGCCGCAAGCCCATATTCCGTGTGGCCCTTCCGGAAGGAAAATAAGCGCGGCCCAAAGCCAATAAAATAACGGCGCACGCGCATGCCAAAGGCACGCGCGGTGAGCATATGGCCTGCTTCGTGCAACGCTACGGTGAGCCCGATGCCAAGGGCGAAAAACACAATGCCCAGCAAGTTTGCCATGGTGTGAAAGCTTTCTAGTCAGCCAGCGAATCAATCAGCGCATTCGCGCGCCTGCGCGCCTCGCCTTCTACCGCGAGGATTTCATCGAGGCTAGAGACTACACCAGTAAACTCGGATGCGGAATCAAGGATCGTGCCCACGACGTCCACGATCTCCGGGAAATGGATGCGCCCGGACAAGAACGCGGCCGCTGCTTCCTCATTGGCGGCGTTGTAGATGACCCCTGTTCCCTCGGCCGCGGCCCGGCGGGCGAGGTTGACGGCGGGAAAGGCGGCATCGTCAAGCGGCTCAAAACGCCAATCGTGTGCCTGCGCAAAATCCAAGGACGGCTGGGCTCCTGGGACGCGGTGCGGCCAATTCAACGCCAACGAAATAGGCAGCTTCATTGATGGCGGTGAGACCTGGGCGATGGTGCAGCCATCCTTGAAGGTGGCCATGGAGTGAATGATGGACTGCGGGTGCACGGTGACGTCGATGCGCTCAGGTGCGATGTCAAAGAGCAGGGTGGCTTCAATCAGCTCTAGGCCCTTGTTAATGAGGGTGGCGGAGTTGAGGGTATTCATCTGCCCCATCGACCACGTAGGGTGCTGCGCTGCCTGCTCAGGGGTCACGTCCCACATTTCTTCGCGCGACCAACCGCGGAAGGGGCCGCCTGAGGCGGTAAGGACGAGCTTATCCAGCTCCCCTTCCTCGCCGGCACGCAGGCACTGCGCCATGGCGGAATGTTCCGAGTCCACAGGGATAATCTGGCCAGGGCGCGCCTTTTGCGTAACCAGCGTGCCGCCCGCGACGAGGGATTCCTTATTGGCTAAGGCTAAATACTCGCCCATCTCCAGGGTGGCCACGGTGGCCTTGAGCCCCAAAGAACCCACCAAGGCATTGAGTACCGTATCGGCCGGGGCCGAGCGCACTAGGTGCTCTGCAGCGTCGGCGCCACTCAAAACCGAACCGCCTAGAGCGGCCGACACCTCGGCCGCGGCCTCCTCGTTGGCCACGGCAACGTGGTCAAACGAAAGGTTGAGGCTACGGGCTTGTTCGATGATGAGCTGCGGGTTGGAGCCACCCGCAGCGATTCCCACGACGTCGAATTTATCGGGATTATCCGCAATGACTTCCAGAGCCTGCGTGCCGATTGAACCGGTGGAACCAAGAATGAGTATTCGCTGAGTAGTCACGCCTCCACCCTAGCGCCCACCACCATTGCGCGGGCGCGGCAGGTACGCCGCACTGCGACGGGGGTGTTTAATCGCCATCTCAGGTGCGATGTTTTAGAATGTGTAGCAGACAAATGGCATTGGTGTGCCCGCATGCCCATCGCACAGACGGACACACGCAGAAGCGAAGGAGAGCAAGTGTCTTCCCACAAGCCGGTACCGCAGGTATTTGACGGTGTATCTACTGAGGACGTTCCATCCGCAGGATTCGGTTGGTCCCGCATCAGCCGCTCTGGCGTACAGATCGCCGGTTGGATCTCTGTCCTGTTCCTGCTTGCCTACAACTTTGGTAACCACAAGGGCCACGTTGAGACCATCTGGCTCATTGCCTTGGCTATCTTGCTCGCTGTTGGCCTGCTCATCCACGCTTTCCAGCCTAAGTTGCACCAGGTGCGCACCGTGACCGCCCGCAACCAGCCGGTGGGCCACCAGGAGCCGGACTGGGTCTACGACCAGAAGACCAACACCGGCGCATACGCTGAGCTGACCGATTCCCAGCTGCGCGCGCTCAACATTGAGCCTTCCCGCGTTTCTCACCTGCGCGTTGAGCCAGGCACCAACAACGCCACCCCGGTTACCTCCGGCAAGCACACGCTCTAAGCTTTAGTACGCTTTAGCTACCGCCGCCCTTCCGCGCGAAGGCCGGCGGTTTCTTTATGCCTCCGCTTGGCGACGCCCCCTACTCACCAACACATCCGGGTTAAGTAGCAGAATGTGTGTCCGCTCGGCGTGTCGCGGGCGGGTACACGGTTAGTTACTTCATGGGGCCTTTTCTGATTCCTATCGAGTGTTCGTACTCGGTTGGGATAGCGTTGTC
>NZ_JAKRNB010000002.1:0-169637 GCF_022347395.1 Corynebacterium sp. ACRPF | reverse complement strand
GTTGGCTAGTGCTGGTTGGCTACGTACGGAAGGGATAACCGCTGAAAGCATCTAAGCGGGAAGCCTGTTTTAAGATGAGGTTTCGTTAAGGTCCCCTAAAGACGATAGGGTAGATAGGCCAGACCTGGAAGCACTGTAAGGTGTGAAGGCTACTGGTACTAATTGACCACAACAAACACCAACACACTAAGTGTGTACCGACAAAAACAAATAGGAAAAGCAAGAAATAGTCACTGTCGTGACCGCGTCCACTATGCAGTATCTGACACAACACCCACCCACAGGGTGGGCACCCAAAAAAAGGGGTGTGTGCTTCGCATGTTTGTCGGTGGTCAATAGCTGCAGGGAAACGCCCGGTCCCATTCCGAACCCGGAAGCTAAGCCTGCACACGCTGATGGTACTGCAACCGGGAGGTTGTGGGAGAGTAAGTCACCGCCGACACCAAACAACAAAAACAACTCAATAACCCAAGAAAGGGAAGAGAACGGAACACCACCGTCCTCTTCCCTTCTTTCACGTTTTACGGACGCAGGCGTCATGCAACAGTACTCGTGGCGAGCTGCACGCCGCCGCCTTTCGTCGGCGTTAAAGTTTTTAGCCATCAGGCGCCCTAGGTGAACACTTCAGGACTCGCAACTTGCTGCGTCCCCGCACCCAGCTGTGCTTATTGTCAGGGATTTACGGGACAGGGAATGGCTCGGTGACTTTTCTTTATCCACTCCTAGAATGCGCCCGCTATGGTCCTACGTTTCCCGACGTGACAGTTCTACGGTCAACGCAATATGACGGCTAGGGGTGATCGATTTAGTGGTGCGTATAGAAAGGGGCCCGACCCCTGGAAAGTAGAAACAGGGGTTTCATCAGGAAGCACGTTTTAGGATAGCAGGACCTTGAGTTTCAAATCCCGCAGGCGCGAGATAGCCACATCAGGAATGCCTAGGTTTTGTGTTGTACCTGGTGCACCATCGAAATACCTCCCGACGGCGCACAAGCTAATTGGCAAACGTTTTGGTATTTTGCATCACTTCCCGTTTGAGCGTGGCATTAAACGACTCCGCCAGCGAATTATTCGCACGGACCTGACTTGGTGTAAACGACACAAAGTTGTCCCATAAAGCTATAGTCGAACTACCTATCTCTGTAGCTCACCCTGCTTCGGCGAGTCCGTACTGGAATTCAAACAAAGCGATAAGGTAGCGTGCTCAATCTTCTTTGATCAGCATGTTTATTAATCTCCCAGCAAAGATTTCTCTAAAAACTGCCATTCTAAGATTCAAATACTCGCGTTAACTGCGGGTATTCTTATGCCCAAAACGCGGGAAGCAAAAAGTGCTGAAACCAAGCGCATGCTTAGAAATTGAGATTCCACCCCCGAAAAGTGCTGAAACCTAGCAAAGGAATCTTCATAATCCCAGGTTAAACAGGCGTTTTAGTCCCCGCTATATGCCCGATAGGACATAAAGAACATATAGAACCGGTAGATCCTTCAGGAATTTGAGGGGAATACACAATCGCTAACCGCAGCACAAATCAGTTGGTTGCGTCCCCTAACGTGGTGTATCTGTAGCCCGCGGTAAGTCTTGTGCCGGTGTGCATGAAGGCGACCATCGCGGGTACCTTTCGAATCAACTCTTACCTATCCTCGAAAGGAAGTACCCTGCGATGGCCGCTGACCCTCATCATATCGATCCGACCGCGTATCTCGAAGAGCTACTGACTCAAGCGTCCCCAGATTTGATGCGCCAAATGCTCACTGACTTCATCAACCAGATTCTTTCCGCCCAAGCAGACACCGTCTGCGGGGCTGATTACGCCACCGTGTCAGCCGAGCGCACCAACACACGTAATGGCTACCGTCATCGCCAACTTGATACCCGAGTCGGCAGCATTGATGTGGCAATCCCGAAGCTACGCACCGGCGCATTTTTTCCTGACTGGCTGCTAGAGCGCCGCAGCCGCACCGAGCGTGCCCTGACCACAGTCATCGCCACCTGTTACCTGAAAGGAGTCTCCACTCGCAGGATGAACGACCTGGTGGCCACCCTTGGGATCAACAACTTGTCGAAGTCTCAGGTCAGCCAGATGGCCAAAGAACTCGATGACATGGTCGATGACTTCCGCACCCGCCGGCTTGACCAAGGCCCCTACCACTTTGTCTCCTGCGACGCGCTGACAATGAAGGTGCGGGAAGGAGGACGTGTCGTAAAGACCAGCGTGTTGCTGGCCACAGGTGTCAACGCTGACGGCTACCGAGAGCTTTTGGGCATGCAGGTTGCCACCGCGGAATCTACCGCGTCGTGGACCGGGTTCTTTCGGGACCTCATCGCCCGTGGCCTGACCGGGGTATTCCTCGTTACTAGTGATGCCCATCTTGGTATTCAAGCAGCCGTGGGTGACTGCCTGCCGCAGGCTTGTTGGCAGCGGTGTCGGACGCACTTCGCGAAGAACCTCTCGGCCCAGGTTCCCAATACCCAATGGCCGACTCTGTCAGCGATGTTTCACACAATCTTTCAGCAACCCGATGCCGCTAGTGTGTGGGCCCAAGCTCGTGAGGTTATTGAATTCTGCCAGCAGAAATTCCCTCACGTTGCCACCTACCTCGAGGAGTGTCTCGACGAGCTGTTGGCGTTTACCGCTGCGCCGAGAGCGGTGTGGACCAAAATCTGGTCGAATAACCCCACTGAACGGCTCAATAGGGAGATCCGCCGGCGTACCGATGTCGTAGGAATCTTCCCAAACCGAGACGCTGTTGTGCGCCTTGTTGGGGCGGTTTTGGCCGAACAGCACGATGACTGGATCCAACAGAAGCGTTATATGTCACTGACCAGCCTGGCACAGACCAAAGAGATCATCGCCGCTGGGGTCATCGACGAGGACCGCGACAACAACCAGGAGATCGCCGCGTGAATACCCTCACCCCTTATCCCCGAGATGGCCCCTAAACCACCGCCATGAAACTAACCCCAGATTCGAAAACAGATACACCACTACCCAGGACTTGACCAATCAGTTTTACAGAGAATGCTCCATTCATGCTGGTGATAGGCATAAAATGAAGCTTTAACCTAAGTTGGGTGAGTTTAAGCAACTAGCGCAAAGCGCTGCCAGTAAGTTCACTGACAGCGCTTACATTCAACCTGCTATACCGAGGCTTACACGTTGGGTTCCACTATTCTTTAGCGATTTGTTCTACGCCTTTCTTTACAGCAGGCTTAACAGCGGCCTTGACCGGTTGCGTGAGGGTCTTCTTAAGAGATGCAGTAATCACACCGCCTGGCACAGCGCCAAATACACAATCTACGGCTGCTCCAACAGCAATATCCGTAGCTTCATCTACAGAAGCTCCTTCTTTAAGAGCATTCTTAATTTGGGTTTTCCCTTCCCCAACAACTACACCTCCGGCACAGCCAACAACTGCAGCTGCTGCCCACAAAGGCAGGGCTCGCGTGCTTGTACCATCGTTGTCACCAGAGTCTGGAGACTCCGCGAGTTCCAGCATTTGATTCGCTTCTTCTTCGCTTACTTCGCCTGACTTCTGGGCTTCTTCTATGCCACGGACGTAGTCCTGAGTCATCTTATCGGCATCTGCACGGGTCAATCCAGCTTCTGCGAGATCAGCTTCGCTTGGGTTCTTAGGAAAATCATTTCCTGCTTCGTAAGATCCTTGACTCTCAGTACCTTCATTTGCGTGTGCGACAGTTGAGCCAGAAATAGCAAGAGATGAAGCGAATACTATTGCCAGAGCCTTACGTCGCATTGAGGTTTTTCAAGAATCCATATGAAGTCAATCCTTTCTTCGGAGGTTGTGTAACGTACGACACCACCGTAACGTTCCGTCTAATGGAAAAGGAGCTCACTATGCAGAAATGTTTCACCTTTGTTGTACTACTGTTATCTTCGTTCTCTCTCGGCTTGCTCTACACAACTGTCACTATGATGATGGATTCTGACCCTCGAGCCCCCATCCCTCTAACCACTTTTCTGATAGCAGCACCTGCAACGATATTCCTCTATTTCGGCGGAAAACTCCTTGATAGAAATGTCAACATCGGTACTGTAATCAGCAGCAATCTGCAACTTTTTATGGTTTCTGCGAGTTGCTTAATGTTAGTCTTTCTCCCCTCTTCGATTGCGCATAATCAGACACTGCAAGACTGGGGAATTGATGCAATATTTGCAGTCATTTTATCGGCGCTTGCGACCTTTACTGTCTCACGCTTTATTAAAAAAATCGTGAGTGATGGCCTATAGACCGTTACCTCCCGACCTTCTCCAAGAGCCAATTCTCAAGGGACACGACTGTCATTTCACTATTCGTTCACTCTGGCCCACATCTTAAGAACCCGAGGCTGTCTCTACTATCCAGTAGCCCTGAAGCGCCCCGAGTTTTGTTCCTAGGCATTTGCCTTGATTTCTATTATTTCCTGTGGCGGGTTCTGCCTTCAAAATTCGGGTTCCACCTCGACCGGGGTTCGGTATCCCAAGCTTTGGTGGAGCCTAGTCTCGTTCCACCATGACACCCACTCGAACGTCGCGATTTCTACCTCGACAACGTCTTCCCACCTGCGAGCATGAATCAGCTCATTCGTGTAGGAGCCGTTAACGTTTTCAGCTAGAGCATTGTCATAGGAGCCACCAACCGTCCCAGTAGAAGCGGCAATCCTGTGCTGAGCAAGTCGCTCGTTGTAGACAACGCTGACGTACTGCGAGCGGACCCGACCCCCGTTAGGTAGACACCTGATATCCAGCCCGGTTGGGTTGGGAAGAAAGGTAATCTACCACCATGCCTAGGTACTCCGAACAGTTCAAATGTGATGCTGTGGCCCTCTACGAAAACAATGAGGACCTCTCACTTCACACGGCTGCAGCAGAGCTAGGAATCAATGGTTCTTCACTTTATTCCTGACTTAAGCAGCACGCCACCGGCAAACGTGCCCGCTCGAAGAACATGCGTGACAAGGCCCAGGCGACGACTGATTCCGAACGAATCCGCCAGCGAGACAAAAGAAAACGCGAAGCTGCGCGAAGAACGTGACATCCTGCGCAAGGCCGCGAAGTATTTTGCCGAAGAGACACGCTGGTAATCCGCTTCCAGTTTGTCTATGACCACCGAACCGAGTACTCGGTCAAGCGGATGTGCCACGTGTTAAAGCTCAATCGCTCCTCGTTCTACAAATGGGTCAACACCCGCGCAAAACGCAGGTTAAAGACGTGCTCCGATGCCCTTCTTGGTGCGAGAATCAAGACCATTTTCGATGACGAGCACGGGCTTTATGGCGCTAAACGCATCGCTGCAAGCCTCAACAACGATACGGACTTTCCCCCGATAACCCATAAGAAGGTCGCACGCATCATGAAATCCATGGGACTGAAAGGCTTTACTAAACGGCGTCGATGCATCACCACCCGGCGCAAGCCTGGCCACCGAGTCATGCCAGAAAAGTCCGCGGAAGCCTTAAAGGGGCAATTTTCCATTCCGATCACGGCAGTGTGTACACCTCACAAGCATTTCGGGACCACTGCACCCAGCTTGGTGTACGCCAATCCATGGGAGCGGTGGGAACGAGTGCCGATAATGCCCTGGCAGAATCATTTAACGCCAGTCTCAAGCGTGAAGTTCTGCGTGATCGGAAAGTGTTTGACAATCACATCATCTGCCGCCAAGAAGTCTTCCGGTGGTGCATGCGCTACAACACGCGCAGACGGCACTCCTGGTGCAACCTTCTAGCCCCCGATGACTTCGAAGCGCTTAATTCAGCTACACTGACTCAAGCAGCATAGCTAACCCCCGACGTGTCTACTTTCCGGGGGTCAGGCCCGAGGAAGGGCGGACTCGAACGCCCGTTTCTTCCCGCTGATGGGGTCAGTAAATTCGATGTGGCTTGCTGTGAGATGCATTGGGATACGCATATCCTCCGCGTCCTCAGGATAGATTACTGGATAGACGGGATCACCTAGGATGGGTATTCCAGCTTGCCACATGTGAAGACGCAATTGATGGGTCTTGCCCGTGGTGGGTTTAAGCGTGTATTTGCCTAATTGCGGCAGGGCGCCATGGATCCTTTCATACGGGGCGTTGTCTATTAGTTCTACTGCGGCCAGAGTAGTAAAAGCGTTGGGGGTGCCACGACCTATTCGTCCTTGGATTTCGCCAGGGGTTTTGGTGAGGTGGGAGGCCCATTGGAGGGGCGTCGGAAAGCGGCGGTATTCGGCGATCGCCTGATAGGTCTTTTGTACCTTCTTTTCCGCGAAGAGGGTTTGGAAGGCGCCGCGAACCTCGCGATGTTTGGTGAATAGCAAAATTCCGGAGGTAAGTCTGTCTAGGCGGTGCGCTGGGGCAAGCTCGTCGTTACCTGTCATTCGCCGTAGCTGGACCGTAGCGGTCTGTACGATGTGGCGGGCGCGTGGCATGGTTGCCATAAACGGTGGCTTATCTGCGACGAGGATATGTTCATCCTCGAAGAGGATGGGGACGTCGTAAGGCACCGGTGTTTCAGGCGCCGGCATGCGGTAGAAAAAGACATCCTCGTCCTGGCTCAATATTGAGTCCGGACGGAGCTTGGTTTGATTGCGTAGGACAACCTCGCCGGAGTCGAAACGCGCCTGGAGTGCCGAAGCGTCGTCCTCGGGGTGTCGGTGGCGTTGTGCCGAGATGACTGCACTAAGAAACTCCCAGGCAGTTATGCCTGCCTCGGAGGTGCGCACGCGGGTTGGATTCAGGCCGTCTTTAATCGGTAAAGGCGTGAAACCTTTTCTGCGATGTATTAATGTTTTGTCCATGGAATTTAACTCTCTCATTGAACCGGTTGTCGCCTTTTTCTCTGAAGGCATTGGCGCTGTAATTCGTAACGTGCTGGAGTTTGTTTACACTGTTATGTTCCCGTCGAATTCCGAGGCTGCAACCGTCAACCCTCAAGCCTAATCCGTACTACAATTAAGGTATAACCACCGAAAGGACACATCATGGCTAAGGAAGACATTGTAGTCGTTGCCGTTGACGGTTCGGATGCATCGAAGAATGCAGTACGTTGGGCCGCAAATACGGCTATGAAGCGCGAGATTCCACTGCGAATCGCATCCAGCTACACCATGCCACAGTTCCTGTACGCAGAGGGTATGGTTCCGCCAAAGGAGCTTTTCGACGACTTGCAGGCCGAAACGCTCGAGAAGATCGAGGAAGCTCGCGCCATCGCTCATGAGGTAGCCCCAGAGCTGAAGATTGGTCACACTGTGGCCGAGGGCTCCCCGATCGACATGCTGCTAGAAATGTCGCACGATGTCACCATGATCGTCATGGGCTCCCGCGGCATGGGTGGCCTGTCCGGCATGGTGATGGGTTCTGTCTCCGCTTCGGTTGTGTCCCATGCCTCTTGCCCGGTGGTCGTCGTTCGAGAGGATAATCATGTTACGGACTCCACCAAGTACGGCCCTGTCGTCGTTGGTGTGGATGGTTCCGAGGTATCGCAGAAAGCTACTTCTTACGCATTCCGAGAGGCACAGGCCCGCGGTGCTGCTTTGATTGCCGTGCACACTTGGATGGATATGCAGGTGCAGGCTTCCTTGGCGGGGCTTTCGGCCGCCCAGTCCGAGTGGGCTGATATTGAAAGGGAGCAGAGCGAGCTTCTGACCGAGAATCTGAAGGAGCCGCGTGAAGAATACCCAGAGGTTGAGGTAAAGAAGCTCATTACCCGTGACCGTCCAGTGAGCGCTTTGACCGAGGCTGCAGAAGGCGCGCAGCTATTGGTTGTTGGTTCGCACGGTCGTGGCGGCTTTAAAGGTATGCTCTTGGGCTCGACCTCTCGCGCACTGTTGCAGTCCGCACCGTGCCCGATGATGGTTGTCCGTCCGGATGAGGAAGGCTAAAAGCTGCTGTCATAGAGCGCTTCGCCCCCTGGGCGGGGCGCTCTTGTTGTTCGGTATCCTCTTAGGTAGCCTGCGCTCGTGTAGGCTAAGGTTTACCCACTAATTTAGGAGGAATATATGAACTTGGGTTTGGGGCTTTTTAGCTCGATCATTATTGGTATCATCGCCGGCTGGTTGGCAGAAAAGATTATGAAGCGCGATCATGGCTTGCTGACCAACCTTATCGTTGGTGTGCTTGGCGGTGTTATCGGCGGCATGATTATCCACTTCCTGAATATTGAGGAAGGCGGTTGGATCTTCTCGTTGCTTGCCGCTACTGGTGGCGCCTGTATCCTGCTGTGGATTGTGGGGCTCATTAAGAAGTAACCCGAATATAATTCGCGTACATACCGGTTTGTCTATAAAGTATAGATGAACCGGCTTTGTCGTTTTAGAGAGGAACCCATGGCAGAGAAGAAGTCGCGCCGCAATCGGCCCAGCCCGCGCAGCCGGCTGCTGGAATCAGCGACCAAGCTTTTTACCACCGAGGGCATTCGCGTTATCGGAATTGACCGCATCCTACGCGAGGCAGATGTGGCTAAAGCTTCTTTGTACTCCTTATTTGGTTCCAAAGACGCGCTCGTTATCGCTTATGTAGAAGCTTTGGATGAGAAGTTCCGCCAAGATTGGGAACAGCGTACCGCGGAGATGACGGATCCGGATCAAAAGATCCTGGCCTTTTTTGATAAGGCGATCGAGGAAGAACCCACGCAGGAATTCCGCGGCTCCCACTTCTTGAATGCGGCCGGAGAGTATCCGCGCCCCGAAACCGAGGCGGAACACGGTATCGTGGCTGCCTGCGTTGAACACCGTAATTGGGTGCATTCCACACTGACCGCCTTGCTAACCGAGCGCAATGGTTACCCATCGTCCTCGCAGGCGAGCCAGCTGTTGATTTTCCTGGATGGCGGCCGTGCGGGTGCTCGGCTCACCAAGGAGATTGGGCCGCTGCAGACGGCCCGCGACCTAGCTACTCAGATGCTTTCTGCTCCCCCTGCTGATTATTCGATTTAAGGTACTTTCGCGCCTCCATACGTAGCTGGCTGACCCGCTTCTTCTCCTCCTTGGAGAGGGCGGGTTCTTTTTCGCGCTTGCGCCAGCGGCGAATGCTTTCGCGGCGCATAGCGTGGACATCCTCAGTAAGCGGGTAGTCGCGGTGCAAAATGATCTCAAAGATAGCGGTTTGGATCAGCATGAAGAGATAGGCGCAGCCCCAGTAAAGGATGATGGCCACTGGGATAGGTCCGGTTTGGGCTAGGTGCCACAGGAAGAATGGGATCACCAGGAGCAAAAAGCCCATGAGAATGAAGACGCGGCGGTTGACCTTCTGATCAAATTGAGTGGTGCGGAAACTGCGCACGAGGGAAATGACGGAATTAGCCATGGTAAAGGCGATGGCGGCAATGAGGATGGGATTGATGAGGTCGCCGTGCTCGCGGGCGAAATCCGTCAGCGGAGCGCCGTAAAAGGTGGTTTCGCGGAAGGCCGAGACGTCGGAGGCATTCAACATGCCCACGGTGGTGGAGCCGCGCTCAATATTGGACATGCGCAGGAGCACTTGATAGAGGCCGATGAAGGCCGGAATCATGATGAGCGGGGGAACACAACCAGCTGCGGGGTTGTAGTTATAGCTCTTCATGAGGTTCTTTTCCTCTTGCATGAGCTCCGCCATTTCCTCGGTGGTGGTGGCGTTATTCATCTGCTTTTTGATGCGGTTATTCTCCGGGCGGATGAGTGCGCCGATGCGGGCGGAGCGTACGGATATCCAGTTCAAGGGAACAACGACGCCGCGCACGGTGATAACCAGCAGGATGATGGAAATCAGCCAGGCCGTAGATTCACCGACGAAGCTGCTGATGAGCCAGTGCCAGAATTTCATGATTCCGGAAACTGGGTACATGAAGACTTCGTACATGCTCAACCTTTCATGGGCAGTATGGTCTAAGGCATGACTAAAGTTCTAGGGGAACTCATGCTAACCATTGGCGTGGTTCTTTTACTCTTTGCATTCTATGAAGCCTATTGGACAAATGTAGAATCCGGTCAGCTGCAGGAGGAGGCGAGCGCCCACCTCGACGAGCAATGGCGCAATCCGCGGCAGAAGTTGGAGCCGGAGTTGGGTGAGGCGTTCGCGCAGCTTTATATTCCCACGTTCGGTTCTGACTACCGCTTCGCCATCATTGAGGGCACCAATGAAGATGATCTGCTGCGAGGCCCGGGGCGCTACCTGGATTCCCAGATGCCGGGAGAGATGGGCAATTTTGCGGTTGCGGGCCATCGCGTGGGCAAGGGAGCTCCCTTTAATGACTTGGGCAAGCTAGAGACCTGCGATGACATCGTGGTGGAGACGCAGAAGGAGCGAATTACCTATCGCGTATTGCCCATCGATGGCGAGCAGGCGGATTGTTTCAATGGAATTCCGCCGGAGTATTCCCATGTGGCTGGGCGGCATATTACGACGCCTGGCGACGTCTCGGTGACCAACCCCGTGCCAGAGTCGGACGCCGAGCCGAGCCGCGAGATCTTGACCTTGACCACGTGTCACCCGCAGTTTTCCAACGCGGAGCGCATGATTGTGCACGCTATGGAAGTAGAAAAAGAGGAGAAATAATGTATCGCGCTTTGTGGAATCTCTTGCCGGGGCCCACACCGGTGAAGGTCATCTTGGCCATTGCTATTGCGGTGGGAGTCTTTTTCCTGCTGATGGAAGTGGTATTCCCGTGGCTGTCGCCGATGATGCCGTACAACGACGTCGCGGTTTAAAGGCCCAAGTTGGCGATCGCTTCGTGGGCGATCTGCTCTGATTTAACGGTTTGTTGCTGGTTGCTCCACACCAGCACCGCGTGCGTGTCCTTCTGGACGGCGTACACGGCGTGCTCATTGACTACGCCCCGGCCACCTTCCCAGCCGTCGAAGGAGGCCGGTTCGGTGGCGTCGATAGGCGCGGCCCAATCCACTGCGGCGCGGGCGTCGTCGACCGTGGGCATATCGCGCACGATGACGGTGGCTTGTGGGTCGTCCTGGTAGGACCAAAAGACGCAGGCCGGGGTGGGAAAGCGCGTGTCGATGCCCTGCTTGGTCAGGCGCTGGCCGTTGGTTTCTTCGAGCCAGCCAGGGCCGATGTAGGGGCAATCGCTCCAGTCATTGACTTCCGCGGTTTGGGCCACGTTAACCTCCGGTGCCTCCGAAGCCTCCGGAGTCACCGTAGTGGTTGGTGCAGGGGTGGGTGCGGATGAATCGCAGCCGGCGATCCCAAAAGTGGCTAAGGCGAGTAGGGGAAGTAGGCTTTTGCGCATGAGCCCCACAATAGACCGGGATACCGATGCGTTGCGCACCGGCATCCATATCCTGACCGCTGGCCTGCTGGTGGTAGGCATTTTTACCTCCGCACGAATGCCGCTTTCGCAAGCGATCATCAACCTGCTGCTCTTGGTGGGCTTTGCGGCCGTGTACTTCGCAGGCTCGGTATACGGGGAATATTGGGCCCGGCCTGTGCGCTACCTGTGGCTGTGCATACTCTCGGTGCTGTGGGTTGCGGATCTGTTCGTGGCCCCCGCGGCAATCTATTTGGTTTTCGCCATGTTCTTTTTGTACCTCACGGTGCTGGACATGGCGGCGGGCATCGCGTGCGTCATCGTTGCCTCGATCATCACCGTGGTGGTGCAGATTCCGCAGGGTCTGACCTTCGGCGGCGTCATGGGGCCGGCGGTCTCGGCGCTGGTGACGATAGCGATCACCTACGCCTTCCGGACACTGTCGCGGATGAATAAAGAGTTGATTGAAACCCGTTCGCAGCTGGCAGCCACGGAGCGCGATGCCGGCATGGTGGCCGAACGTCAGCGCATTGCGCACGAGATTCATGACACCCTTGCCCAGGGACTGTCTTCCATTCAAATGCTCCTGCATTCGGCGGACCGTGATCTGGATAAGCAGGACGCGGGCAAAGCGCGAGAGCGCATCGAGCTGGCCCGCAGGACGGCCGCGGATAATTTACACGAAGCGCGGGCAATGATTGCCGCTTTGCAGCCGCCGACGCTCAATGAGGCATCCCTTGAGGCCGCGTTGACCCGTATGGCGGAAAATTTCGGCGCTACCGGAGATATCCACGTCGAGGTGGAATCCGAAGGAGAGGTACAGCAGCTGCCCATGAAGGTAGAGGCGGCGCTGCTGCGGATTGCGCAGGGCGCTGTGGGGAACGTCGTCAAGCATGCAGAGGCAAGCCGCGCCCGGATCACGGTGACCTATGAGGGCGATGAGGTGCGCCTGGACGTGGTGGATAACGGCAAGGGCTTTGATCCAGCCGCGGTGGAAAGTACCCCGGCAGGGCTGGGGCATATTGGGCTGGCCGCAATTAGGCGCCGGGCACAGGAGCTAGGTGGGGAGGTCATTATTGAATCCGCACCGGGGGAGGGCACTGCCGTGTCAGTTAGTATGCCCTTAGGCAACCGGGTAGATTAAACTTTTGGTTGACAATGACATCGATAGGAGGAATGTCGTGATTCGGGTCCTATTGGCAGATGACCACGAAATCGTCCGCCTGGGTCTGCGCTCCGTGCTTGAGGGCGCAGAGGATATCGACGTCGTAGGGGAGGTCGCTACGGCCGAAGCTGCGGTGTCGGCAGCGCAGGCGGGCGGCATCGATGTCATTTTGATGGACCTGCGCTTCGGCGCGGGCGTGGAAGGAACCCGCGTTATGGGCGGCGCGGAGGCAACCGCGCAGATTCGCTCCGCGATGGCCACCCCGCCCAAGGTCCTCGTGGTTACCAACTATGACACTGATGCGGATATCCTCGGCGCTATCGAAGCTGGCGCCGTGGGCTACCTGCTCAAGGACGCACCACCGCACGAGCTGCTGGCCGCAGTGCGCTCGACTGCGGAGGGTGATTCGGCGCTATCTCCCATCGTGGCCGATAGGCTGATGACTCGCGTGCGTACGCCACGCACCTCGCTCACGCCGCGTGAGCTTGAGGTCTTGCAGCTAGTTGCGGCGGGTGCGTCGAACCGGCAGATTGGCCAGGATCTCATGCTGTCTGAGGCCACGGTGAAGTCCCACCTGGTGCACATTTATGACAAATTGGGCGTGCGCTCGCGCACCTCTGCTGTGGCGGCAGCGCGCGAGCAAGGCGTGCTTTAATTAGCGGCGTTATACGCCTCGATAACGTCTTGCCGGATCTTTCCGCGGTGCGCCACTGGCAGGCCTTGGGTGCGGGCCCATTCGCGGATTTGGCTGGGGTTTGCCCGCTGCGCATCGTGCGCGGGGGGCTATGCGGGCGGCGTCCACGTAGGGGGCGAGCAGATTATGGAAATGCCGAGCATTATCCGTGGAGAGATCGATAAGGTAATTTTGACCGTTTACGCTGAAGCTAACGACTTCTAGCTGGTCTTCGGGGATTAGGGTGTGGCCCAAGTCGTCGTAAAATTGGGTCACTTCACGGCGGGAAATATTTCCTCCACTTTTAAAAATTGCACCAAGCACAGAGAGCATAAACGGTGCTAAAGGGGTAGGGCGGTGAGAAGATTATCAGCAACTTTTTCTGGCCGAAAATACTTTTCCCGAAAAATCCCGGATCTTTATAGAAAAAAATTAAACGCCACCACCGAATAGGAGGCGGTGGCGGCGTGTATCTCTTTTACTGGGCCAGGCGCTGCTGGATTTCCGCAGTAATGGAGTCAATTTCCGAGCTAATGGTCTTGTGAGCGCGGCGGCGCTGCTGCTCGGTCATGAACTCGGCATTATCGATGGCGGAGTCCACTTCTTGCAGGCGGTCACGCACATCGCGCTTGAAGCCGGCCGGAACGTCCGTGTTATCGAGGGAGTTGCGGATGCCGGCGGTGCGGGCCTTGAGCGGCGCACCGTAGCCGGAGAAGGAAGCCATCTGATCCGAGCTCACGCCGGCCTTAGCGGCCTTGCGCTTTTCGCCCTCGGTCTTCAGGCCCACGTAGCCGCGGTAGAGGAGCGGCAGCAGCAGGGGTGCGGCGGTGCGCAGTGCACCGGCATAACGCTTGACATTATCGGAGTTAAAGCGGCCGGCCTTGAGCTTGGCCAGCTCGTTCTTGGCCATCTTCTCCTCATGCTTGCGGCGCTTCTTGAGGCCCTTTTCCTCCGACTTAATGAGGTGCTTTTCCTGCTTGGCCAGGAGCTTTTGCTGGCGGCGACGGTCCTTAGACTGGGCCTTTACCTCTGCCTTGGCACGGGTCTTGGCGGCCTTTGCCTGTGCGCGTGCTTCTTGGCGGGCCTTTTTAACTTTCTTCAGAATGCTCATAAAATTTCCCTCACGTTTGATCGAGTCTGGATTCAACTTTACCTTGCCGTTCTATTAAGCTCACCCGGTGTGGAGGATGTGGTTGTTGCTTCGGACCTTGTGGGGTGCCGCTACCGCTTAGTACAGCGGCGCGCGCACCCCGAGATGCCGCGTATCCATGCCTCGATTGCCCGAGCAGAACGCCACGCGGCCGCAGTGGAGGCCGTCATGGAGATGTTTCCCCGCAAGGGCTCTGCCCGGTTCCGCCGCATCGATCTGGAAGGCGATGAGTGGGAGCGCTCCATGCGCACCCTTGAGGCCTTAGCTTCCGGGTATACGCACATCACCAACGCGGTCTTCGCCACCGAGGAGTGGATGGTGCGCGTAGATTTGCTGCTGCGCGAGGGCGATAAGTACACCCCAATTATCGTGTCCAATCACCGTGTGGCCCGCAAGAACGACACCAAGACGACGCCGGCGGTGCCTACCCACCGCTTGGGCCTGAGTGAGCCGCTCGAGGCGCCGTATAAGCTGCGCCATCATGCGGTAGATGGTTACCGCTTAGCGTTTGCCGCCCGTGCTTTGCGGGATCTCGGACTCGATTCCGGCCGGGGCGGGGCCATCGGCCAGGACCGCACCCGGGCATTTTTTACGGAAACAGCCAAGTTTGATCTGGAACGCGCCTGGAATCAGCCGCTTCCTACCGCCCCGGTGCGGGTCAAGGAGTGTGCGAGCTGCCGCTTTTGGTCTTTGTGCGAGCAAGAGCTGGTGGCGGCGGATGAAATTTCGCTTTTCCTATCCGGCGACCGCGCTAAGCCTTACCGCGAGCGCGGGATTACTACCGTGCAGGCGCTTATCGACGCCGACCTGGGCGAGCCCTCCCGCCTTGCTGCTGCTTGGCGCGCCGGGGAAGTGTTGCTGCGCCGCGGCGACGTGCACGTTCCGCGCGCAGACGTGGAGGTGGACGTGGATATGGAAGCCTACCTGGACCAGGGCGCGTACCTATGGGGAGCCTGGCACGACGGCAACTACGTCCCGTTCGTTACGTGGGAGCCGTTGGGCGGGCGCGCCGAGGCGGAAAACTTTGCGGCCTTCTGGCGCTGGTTGATGGATGTGCGTGCTAAGGCCCATGCGGAGGGCAAAACCTTTGCTGCATATTGCTACTCGGCCCACGGCGAGAACCATTGGATGCGGATGTCCGCGCAGCGCTTCCGCGAGGTGGATGAGCAGGAGGTAGAAGAGTTTATCTCCTCACCGGAGTGGGTGGACATGTTCGCCCACGTCAAACGATCCTTCGCCGGCCCCTTTGGCCTAGGCCTGAAGGTAGTCGCTCCGGAAGCGGGGTTTACCTGGCCAGAAGAAGACTTCGACGGCGAAGAATCCGTGAACGCGCGCCGCGAGGCGCTAGCCGGTGACCTCGTGGCGCGGCAGCGTTTGCTGGACTATAACTCCGGCGATGTCCAGGCCACCCGCGCGGTCCGCGAGTGGATGGACGTCGGCGCGCCGGGTACTACAGCGCTGTAAATAGGGCGTAGACGACCGCGAGGATCGCTATGCCCGCATAGACCTGGTTCCATTCTGGCCCCGGCTTCGGATCCGGGCCCTCCGCCTTCTTCATCAAAACCTGCTTTTGGGCCTTGACCGCCCGGGCGATGAGCACGGGGTAGACCGCTAGGGGCAGGATGCACAAGAGGGAGGCGACCACCTTAAGCAGGGAAATATCGGTACCTATCCAGATGAGCAGCCCACCGTTGACGAAGGTGGCGCGCAGGAGACCGAGTTTGTCCAGCTGCTGCAAGCCCGCCCGGACGGCAGCGGGGCCGCCACCCATGGTGCTGGGCAAGAGGTAGCTCATCACGCCGATGAGCAGTTGGCCGGCAAACCCCACCAGCAAGGCGAGGGTGGGCAGCGCCGGCTCGGGCATAAAGAAATGCTGCACCGTGTAATACACCAAAGACAGCACCAGCCATAGCGAGGCCATGAGCACGGAGACTGAGGCAAAGGTGATGCGATCGCGCGGGTCCTTAGCCACCGTCAGTACATTAGCGAGCCACTGCTGCAAGCTCAGCGCCCAACCGCAGCAGTAGGCGATAAGTCCCAACTCGGGGAAGCCGAGGAAAGCGCCCACGATGGTGGCAACCACACCGACTGCGAGCAGCGCAAAGGAGGAGTGCATGTGGCGATTAATACCTTGGGTGCGCCAGATGGAGGGGAAAAGGATGGTGAGAGAACCGGCCGCGGCCAAGCCGATGAATCCTCCGATATTAGCGGCGATATGGGCGAGCAGTAGCGTGGGGTGGCCGGGGTAGACGGCCAGCAGGCCGCCAAAGATGGCACCCACCGGCAGGCACAGGGCGGAAAGAACATAAGCGCCCACCACGGGGCGGAAGCGCTTATCTTTGGCACCGCGCCATTGCTGGAAGAGCGATGCCGCATGCCAGAGCATCATCAGTGCAATGAGTGTGGCGCCCACCTGGGTGACAATCCAGTGCTGGGACCAGAACTCCATGAGGATTTGGCCGATTAACGCGAGGATGATTCCGGCATTGAGGCCATAGATGCGGGCCAATTGGGCAGGTCGAGTGGATTCGGGGAGGCGCTGTTGGGTGAATTTCTCCGTGAGGTGCTGGGACCACACGATGATGCTATTGCTCACCAGTCCGAGGGTGAATAGGTGGATGAGCACCCACCGGTAGTTCGGGACCAAGGTATGCGTTGCACCCACGAGGATGAAGACCATCATCCACAGGGATACGGGACGGGAGGCCTTGCGGTGCCATGTCCGCGCCGACCACTTATTCTCAGGCATAAAACCGATTTTAGTCGGTTTTAATCTTGGTCCAAGTCAGCGCAGTAAGGGCGAGGGCTACGGCGGTGAAGAAGGCGATGAAAAGGGGCCACGACAGGACGTCGAAAAGCAGGCCGGCACATGCGCCCACCACAGAAGAGCCAAAGTAATAGCAGAACACGTACATCGAGGAAGCCTCCGCGCGGTCGTGGGTGGCAATCTGGCCCACCCACCCGGAGGCGGTGGAGTGTACGGCGAAAAAGCCCACGGTAAAGGCGATCATGCCGAGAAGCGTCAGCGGAAGGCTACCGGCGCACAACGCGATGCCCACAGTAAAAAGCGCGGCCGAGCCGAACAGGGTTTTTCCGTGGCCGATTCGGGCCACTAGCGCTCCAGCTCGAGCCGAGGACCAGGTGCCAGAAAGGTAGAACAGGAAAGCCAAGCCGGCTAGCGAAGGGGCCAAGCCAAAATCATCGATGAGCCGGAAGGTTAAGAAGTTATACATGGAGACAAACGTGCCCATGGACAGGAATGCGGTGAGAAAGAGCAAGGCCAAATCCCGGTTGGCCCAATGACCCAAGAGCGCCCGGCTTTCGGTCTTGAGATGGATGGATTTAGGCCGGAAATTGCGTTGGGTAGGAAGCAGCAGCCACGACGTAATGGCAAAGGCGAGTGAGACCAGCGCCGAGCCGAAGAGCGCCCAGCGCCACGTGGAGATTTCCACCAATCCGGTGGGGATGAGGCGGCCGGTAAGGCCACCGACGGAGGTGCCTGCAATGTATAGGCCCATAGCCCGCGGCAGGGCTTTGTCATCGAGTTCTTCAGAAAGCCATGCCATTGCGGTGGCGGGGGGCGCCAGAGAGCAGCGCACCCTGCAGGCCGCGCACCACGATGAGCTGCCACCCCTCTTGGGCGAAGGGAACAATGAGCCCCACGCCGGTCGCGGCAACGGCCGAAATGAGCAGGATGCGTCCGCGGCCGAAACGCTCGGAGAGGATCGATGCGGGCACTACGCATAGGGCCAGCGCGCCCGTGGCGGCCGATACGGTCATGGCCGCCTCGGTGGAAGAAAGGCCCATGTTGTCTACCAGCGTGGGAAGAATGGCTTGGGTGGAATACAGGCTGGAGAAAATGGCCAAGCCCACAAGGAGCATGGCTACCGTGGCGCGCCGCGTTCGAGTCATAGCATTTAGCCTGCCCGGACATGCAGCATGTGTAAAATGTGGAAAATTACACTAATCGATGCGGAGTATGCATGAATGTGGAGGATGTCCGCGGCTTCCTCGCCGTGGTGGATCATGGCCGCGTGGGCGCTGCGGCCGATGAACTGGGGATCTCCCAATCCGCGCTGACCCGCCGCGTACAGCGCGTAGAAGCTAGTCTTGGCGCCCGTCTTTTCGAGCGCACTGGGCGCACCCTGCATGTGAACTCGCGCGGGAGGGCCTTCGCTGTGGCCGGGCGGGACATGCCCCGCGCCTACCAAGTTGGGCGGGACGATGTTGCCCGCCTCATGGATCCAGAACGCGGCACCGTGCGCCTAGATTTCATGCACTCGCTGGGCACCTGGCTGGTTCCGGACCTGCTCAAGAGCTATCGCGCGCAGCACCCGCACGTGGATATTCGACTGCATCAAGGCGCGGCGCAGGAGCTGGTGAGCAGGGTGGAAAACGGCGAATCCGACCTTGCCCTCGTGGGCCCGCGTCCTGATGCAGCCCTGGGCTGGCACCAGATAAAGGTGCAGCGACTAGGCCTTGCGGTGCCGGAAGGCCATTGGGCAGCGAACCGGCGGGAGGTGAAGCTAGCGGAATTCGCTGCAGAACCGTTCATCAGCATGCTCCCAGGCTATGGCACGCGCATGCTTCTCGATGCCCTCGCGGACGACGCCGGCTTTAGCCCCCACCTCGTCTTCGAGTCAATGGAGCTTACTACCGTTGCGGGGCTGGTAGCGGCAGGACTCGGGGTGGCGCTCTTGCCGCTGGATGATCCCTATCTGCAGGTGGGGAGCCTGATCCCCCTCACGCCGCCAGCGTACCGCGAGCTCGGTTTGGTGTGGCGCGCCGGGGACGATGCGCCCCCAGTGCGGCAATTCCGGGAATTTATCCGGGCATAGAAAAAGCCGCCCCCGGAGGGGCGGCCGAAGTAACTAAAAGGAGTTACTTGGTGGCTGCAGCGAAACGCTCAGCAACGTCATCCCAGTTGAAGACGTTCCATACGGCCTTAACGTAGTCAGCCTTAACGTTCTTGTACTGCAGGTAGAAAGCGTGCTCCCACATATCCAGCATCAGCAGCGGGGTGAAGTTGATGGAGGTATTACCCTGCTGGTCAGTCAGCTGCTCGATGATCAGGCGGCCAGCAATGTGGTCGTAGCCCAGAACGGCCCAGCCGGAGCCCTGCAGGGAGGTAGCAGCGGCGGAGAAGTGAGCCTTGAACTTCTCAAAGGAGCCGAAGTCGCGGTTGATGGCCTCTGCCAGCTCGCCGGTAGGCTCGCCGCCACCGTTCGGGGACAGGTTCTTCCAGAAGATGGAGTGGTTGGTGTGGCCACCCAGGTTAAATGCCAAGTTCTTGGAGAGGGCGCGGATGCGATCCGGGTTAGCCTCACCGTTGCGCTCTTCCTCGAGTGCCTCGAGTGCAGCGTTAGCGCCAGCAACGTAGGTTGCGTGGTGCTTATCGTGGTGGAGCTCCATGATCTCTGCGGAGATGTGTGGCTCCAGTGCGTCGAATGCGTATGGGAGGTCAGGAAGTTCGTAAACAGCCATTTGTTAAATCCTTTCTTCGGGTACGTGTCCCGATGATAGGCACGGTTGAAAGATTTCGCCATGATTAATTCGAAATGTGGAACTAGCGCGAATATTAACTGGCCGCGGAATAGCTTTTCGCAGTACAACGTTGGGAAGAAGGAATAAGGAAGGAGCTATACCTCATGTGGATGTTTAAGCCGGAGCCCAAACTCGTTGCTGCAGATGAGGCTCTGCCGGGTCGATCCGAGCCGATCCTAGCCCCCGCCCCGCACGCCGTTCTAGGGACACCGATTACCGGACCGTGGAAGGACGGGCAGCGTTCCATTCTCATTGCGTTGGGATGTTTCTGGGGCGCGGAGAAGATGTTTTGGGAGACCGAAGGCGTGGAATCCACCTCGGTGGGCTATGCGGGCGGTACCACCCCGAATCCCACGTATTACGAGGTCTGCCGTGGGTTGACCAACCATGCCGAGGCGGTGGAGGTGGTCTATGACCCGCAGCGCATCAGCCTGCGCGATCTTGTCGTACAAGCCCTAGAAGCGCACGATCCCACGCAGGGCTTCCGCCAGGGCAACGATGTAGGAACGCAATACCGCTCTGCTTTCTACCCACGCACGGAGGAAGAGCGGGCAGAAATCCAGGGCATCGTGGATTCCTATGCAGAAAAACTCAAGGAATTCGGATTCGGGGATACCACTACGGAGGTCAAACTCCTCTCCGATACTGATTCTGGGGAGTACTACCTGGCTGAGGATGAGCATCAGCAGTACCTATATAAGGTGCCCAATGGGTACTGCCCGCATCACAGTACTGGGGTGAAATGCGACTAAGCGTCGCGCCGGATAAAGCGGGCAATCTTCTTGGCCAACTTCGGCGTGAGCGATTGGCGGGATTGGGAGCCTAAGACCTCATCCCAATACCAGAGCATTTCCTCAAAATAGTTGTGTCCGTGCCCGCCAGGGACGTTGAGGGAATTGATCTGGTCCAAGCCAATTTGCCACCAGGTAATAAAAGGCACCCAGTGTAGCTGCCGGAAGGTATCCGCGTGCAGCGCTTCCGGCTGCGGCTCATGGATCCAGGTGGGCCTGCGCACGAGAAGGTTAAGATCCCACCACACGATGGCGTCGGAAGCATGCTGGGCAATGAGCATGCGGGGTCGGCGCCAGGTATGGGCGTAGTCATTGCCAAAGGCATCGTGCAGCGTATGGTCAGGAGCCGCCGCGTAGCGCACATGCTTGCCGCCATCGATAACGGGCAGGCGTTCTAGGGAACCAATATCCCGGCGCAGGCGCTGAGTAAAGTGCGTCATGCGCGGAGGCCCAGAAAAGACCGCGCCATTGCACGCGGAAAGTAGGTCCTCCACATTATGGTAATTATCCATAATGGCGTAGGCGCCAAGCGATTCACCTGCGAAATAAAGTCGCGGGCGGTTTTCTTCCGGCAGCCTATCTATTTCTTCTTGTACCACCCGAATCAATTCGCGGGCCGCTTGCTTCGGTGCATTCTTATCCACGAGGTAGGAGAAAACCGAAGGCAGGTAGGAGTACTGCATGGTGACGGTGACGCAATCACCACCGGTCAAAAACTCATAGGAGCACGCACCCCAGTTATTGATCCATCCCGAGCCGGCGGGCATCTGGATAACAATAGTCTCTCGCCGCAGGGCACCGGTGCGTTCGAGTTCGGCGCGAATCTTTTCCGCGGATTGTTGGAAGGAGCGCCCTGGAATGTATCCGGCGTAGATGCGGATGGGTTCCTTTGCATCGGTTCCCGTCACTGTGCGGATATCGCGGGCGCGGGGGCCATTGGAGACAAAGCGGCGTCCCTGTTGTCCCAACGCCGACCACGGCTCGAGAGACCATGGGCTGCCGGAGCGCTCCGGCTCCCACGGCATGGAGGTGCCGGGGAAAATCTGCTTATTTAACCGCTGCGCTTGGTGCGATAGCGAGCGCAGCCAGCGTCGAAAGACCACGCGGTCAGAAAGGGCAAACGCCGTAAGGCTCAGTCCCGCGGTAACCACCGGCCACGCAATGAGTGCAGGCACCCAGCGGCCTAGCTGGCGTGACAGTTTGGTGACGGCAAGCTGCGTGGCCTCCCCGATGAGTAGGAGCGTGCCGTAGCCTGCGGTGCCTGCGGCCAAGCCGATGGCCGCCGTTACGGGCCCGCGCACGAGCTGCTTATTGACCAACTCCGCCTGCTTTTTCTGGTTGCGCAGCGAAAGCACGGCATTAAATGCAGTCCCGGCGCCAATAGCAAGGTGCACAATTTGTCGATGTTGTGGGCCGAGGCGGTCCTGCGGGCGCTTGCCAATGCTATTGAGCACGAAGCTTGTCGACGCCGCGCCTAGATGCCCAATGCCTTGCCCGATTGCCACGTTGGCGGCGGTCACCCACCACGGACGGGGCAGTAAGGAAGGCGAAACAGCAGCCCACGTCGCTAATTCCGCACCCAAAATTCCAGCCGACATATTGGGCGGTAAGGTTTGCCGGCTGGTCATACGGACGATGGGCGTGAGATCCGCGGCTACGCCAAGAGCGATTAGTGCAGCGCGGCGGAGTGCGCGTTTCATAATGCCCGATTCTCCCAGATTTCGGTGGGAATTTCAGTGTGAGACTTAGCCCGTGCAAAAATCTCCACAAAGTTGCACAATGGGGTCATGGCAAATCATGTAGGAAACAAAGTCGTTCTCATCGGCGCCGGCGATGTGGGAGTCGCTTACGCCTTCGCTCTCATCAACCAAAGCATCGTTGACCACCTGGCAATCATCGATATCGATGAAAAGAAGCTAGAGGGCAACGTCATGGACCTCAACCACGGTGTTGTCTGGGCCCCCACCCGCACCCGCGTCACCAAGGGCACCTACGCCGATTGCGCAGACGCCGATATGGTCGTCATCTGCGCCGGTGCCGCACAGAAGCCGGGCGAGACCCGCCTGGACCTGGTGGGCAAGAACGTCAAAATCATGAACAGCATCGTCTCCGATGTCATGGCGAATGACTTTGATGGCATCTTCTTGGTTGCCTCCAACCCGGTGGACATCCTGACCTACGCCGTATGGAAGGCTTCCGGTCTGGACCACAAGCGCGTCATCGGCTCCGGCACCGTGCTGGACTCCGCTCGTTTCCGCTACATGCTGGGCGAGCTGGAAGATGTTGCACCGAAGTCCGTACACGCCTACATCGTGGGCGAGCACGGCGATTCCGAGCTGCCGGCCGTCTCCACCGCCAATATCGCCGGTGTCCCGATGTCCAAGAAGCTGGACTCGGATCCGGAGTATGCAGAGCGCATCGAGAAGATCTTCGAAGATACCCGTGATGCCGCCTACTCCATCATTGACGCTAAGGGCTCTACTTCCTTTGGCATCGGCATGGGCCTGGCCCGCATCACCGCCGCCGTCATCCAGAACCAGGACGTGGCACTGCCAGTATCTGCTTACCTGCAGGGCGAGTACGGCGTAGAGGATCTCTACATCGGCACCGCTGCCATCATCAACCGTTCCGGCATCGTGCGCGCGATTGAGCTGCAGCTCAGTGAGCACGAAAAGGAGCGCTTCGATGCTTCTGCTAAGACCCTGAATGACATCAAGGAAGAGTTCTTCGGCTAGTGAAGATTGTCGCTCATAGGGGATACTCCGGAAAATATCCGGAGCTATCCCCTCTAGCTTTTGAAAAAGCCCTAGATTTGCCAATTCACGGCGTCGAGTGCGATGTGCGCTTGACGCGCGATGGAAAAGTAGTGGTTCAGCACGATCCCACGTTGGACCGCACCGCGGGGCGCCCCGGCCGCATTTCCAAGATGGACTGGGAAGAATTGCGCGGCGTTGACATCGGTTCGGGCCAGCGCATGATGCTTCTCGACGAACTCTTGGAACTGCTCGAGGGCACACCGCACCACCTTTATATCGAGACTAAGCACCCCTCCGGGCAGGGCGACATCCTGGAGGAGCAAACGGTGTTGCGCTTGCGTTATGCGGGGCTTTTTGACGACCCCCGGATCCACGTCATTTCCTTTTCCCACCACGCCATCCGCCGCATGCAGAATTTGGCGCCGCACATGGACCGGATTTATCTTCGTCGCGATTGGGAGCGCCACGTCAACCGTCCCGATGTAATGCTGTCCAAGCCCACCGCGCTCGGTGTATCGTTGCTGCGCGCGAAGCTGCAGCCGGCAATTATCGGCGCGCAGGGATTGCCCACCTACTTGTGGACCGTAGACAAGCCGGAGGACATGAAGTGGGCGTGGGCTAACGGGGTAGATATGCTCGCTACCAACCAACCCGAAGTGGCCCTACATGCCATTGAGCTCTAGTAAGCAGGTATCTTGGAGGCATGGCCAAGAAGAAAAAGAACAAGGAACAGCTGCCTGAGGGCATGTCCCGCCGCCAGGCAAAGCTCGCTGCCCGCGCCAAGGAGCGCGCCGCCCTGGAAAAGGATCCCCGCCCCTACGGCGGACTTGCTGCGGAGGCCTCCCTGGTCGCCATGCAGGAGTTCGTCCCCTCCGCTTTTGCCAAGCTTGAGGTCAAAGGCTGCGATAAGAACGTGTATGTAGCCACCGTCCTGCCGGGTGCTTCTGCCGCGCTTATTCGGGACACCGAATTTGGCGGCGATGCTTTCGTAGGTCTGCAGGTGCAGTCCCACACCCACAACCCGGGCCGCGACCTCGCCTTTGCCCTTAACTGGGTGAAGAATAACGAGCCGGGCGCCACACTGGAATCCACCGCGGCCGACGGCTCGGAGCCGAAGCTGGAGGAGCTTATCGATGCCTCCGCTACCCTCGACGTGCAGGTTCACCAGGACTTCGAATGGTGGATTCCGGAGGGAGCACAGGTCACCCCGCAGATTGCGCAGTCCCTACGCGCGGCTAATGATTCCGTTATCGAGTCTCACCAGGTAGGCGAGAACATCACTGGTGCGGCCTTCTGGGCAAATGCCGGCGGCGGCAAGGCCCACATTCGTTGGGTCCGCCCGAATGACGATGAATCTGCATTCCTGAACGCACTGGCGCGCGTCGCTGCCCGCGGCGAGCTGAACTTGGGCGAGGGCACCAAGTTCGCTGGTGTTTTCCGCACCCACGGTCTCATCGCTCCAGTCTTCGACTTGGATCCAGAGGTTGACCACGCTTCCTATGAGGAGCACCTCACCCGCGTGGACAAGGCCTTGGAGGAAGAAATCTCTAATGATGCCCAGCTGAACGCCGATGAGCGCAAGCAGCTAGAAAACATCAAGTCCCGCCAGGTGACCCTGCGCTAAAGACAGGAAATGGCCCTTCCCCGGTAGAGGAAGGGCCATTTTTTAATCGCTATTTGAGAGAATCCCACAACCCGGCGGCTGCTTCATCGTCCCAGAGGACGACGTTGCCAACCTCGGTATCTTGGAAACCGCCGATGGGGACGGTTTCAGTGTCTACACCGGAGCCCATGGCCAGTGCCACGCGGGCGAGGTGCCAGACGTGGTCGCCCTCGTCCACGATGAACGAGGAGGCGGTGTGGTTGACCAAGGAGAAGGCGCGGAATGGGTTAATCAGGGTGGCTGGGGAAGCAACCTTATCCAGTAGGGCGGAGAAGAATTCGCGCTGTCGCTGCACGCGGTCAAGGTCACCCATGGCGGTAGCACGAGTGCGCACGTAACCGAGGGCGTCGCGGCCCTTGAGCTTCTGGCAGCCATCTTGGAGATCAATGCCGGCCAGCGGGTCATTGATGGGTTCCTTTACGCACACGTCTACGCCGCCGACGGAGTCGACCACATTGGCTAGGCCACCCATGCCGATCTCGGCATAGTGGTCGATGTGCAAACCGGTCGTGCCCTCAACGGTTTGGGCAAGCAGCTGCGGTCCACCGTAGGTAAAGGCGGCATTGATCTTGTCCATGCCAAAACCGGGGACTTCCACGTAGCTATCGCGTGGGATGGAAACGAGCTTGGCCTTGCCGGTGCGAGGGATGTGCAGCAGCATGATGGTATCGGTGCGGCCCTCGCCCACATCTCCACCGGTGCCTAGCTCCGCCTGCTGTTCCTCGCTGAGTCCTTGGCGGGAATCGGAACCGACGAGCAACCAATTGGTGCCGGCGGTATTAGACACTTGTTCTTCTGGCAGCGCCTCCACGCGGGTGAGGCGGGCATCGGTCCAGAACATGAAGACGAGGTTGAATACCAGCAGGACAACGAGCGCCAAGCCAACGCACCCGAGGGCACGCTTGGCCGGATTGACCTTTTTGCGCCGGCTATGCGGGCGCTGCCGGGGCGCCGGGCGCGGTTCGGTGCGACGAGGCGGGCGCTGCTGTGCGCGGTACTGGCTGGGGTAGCGGCTCGGTGTTGGCGGCGGAGTGCGACGCGGGGGCTGTTGCTGCCGCTGTGGTTGCGGAGCGCGGAAGGATTGTTGCTCGGATTCCACCCGCCGCGGCGCCGGGCGGGCGGAGGAACGGCGTCGAATGGGGCGGCCGTATCGATCCTTGAGGGGACGTCCATCGGCCCCAAGGACGAATTCAGTGGAGGCATCGTCGCCGGCGCGGCGGGCCTCCCTATGCGGATCTCGTCCTGATTCAGTCATGCGCTATACCTTACAAGGAGCAGGGAGCAACGCCTGCTTCGCGACGTCCCCTACAGGCATTTTCACAGGAAGGAATAACCCACGAAAGCGACGGCGTCGATAAGAAAATGCGCTATGACCAGCGGCCATACCCGCCCCGTGCGGTGGTAGTAGTAGCCGTAGATTAAACCCATGATGATATTGCCACATCCAGCGGAAACACCCTGGTAGAGGTGGTAAGAACCGCGGAGAATGGAGCTTGCGGCCAGCGTGGCTGGCAGCGACCAGCGGGCCTGGCGCAAGCGCGTCATAAGCCACATCACCACCACGGTTTCCTCCGCGAAGGCGTTGGCAGCGGCCTTGAGGAGGGAAACGGGGATTTCCACCCAAGCATTGGCGAAGTCGCCCGGGATGACTTCCTTGCTCCACCCCAAGTGCACCGCCGCGAAATACAAGGCGAGCCCCGGGATGCCAATGAGGGCGGCAAGCCCTGCGCCTTCGAGCCAGTCGCGGGCGCGGTGGGGCCGGGGCATTATGTGATCCTTGGCCAGCAGGAAAAGCGCTAAGGCTCCATAGGAAAAGAGAACAGCAGTGGAGCACAGCTGCAGGCCCATATCCACCCAGGCAAGAGGAGATTGGCTGGAATTGAGCGTGACCGATTGCTCGTTGAGCCGGTGCGGAGAGGCCAGGGAATTGATGAGGTTTAATACCGCCCGCACCCCGGAAATACCAAAGGTGAGGGTGAGGACGATGAGCAGCTCGGCACGTAAAGACTTGGTCATGGGTGCAGGATGTGGGCGAGGCCGAGGAGGGCGGCGTCGGAAAGCGTAATGCCTCCCAGGTGTACGCCCACCGGCGGGTGATTGGGTACGGCCCACGGTACGGAAATGGCTGGCAGACAGGCCATGTTGAACAGGGAACCCCACGGAGACCACCGGGTCTGGGCCGCGAAATTCTCCGCATGGGGCAAGGACAGGAACGAACCAATACGCGGCGGGTCCGTGGTGAGCATCGGGGTGAGGATGGCATCGACGCCCCATTCCTGGGCCAGCAAGTCGGGCAGCTGCCGGACATGCGCCCGCGCCGCGGCCAGCTCAGCGGCGCTTACGCGCCGGCCCTGCTGAGCAATCCACTCGGCGTAGCCTGCCGCCGGGTTGAGCCCCGCCAAACGGGAGGTAAAGGTCGTGCGGAAATGCGCAAAGGTGGCCCGGGCCTGCGGATACGGGGAAATGGGCACCACGGTGAAGCCGGCAGCCTGTAGGCGTTGGGCGGCCTCGCGGGCGGCGCGCAGGTGGTGGGCATCGACGTTGGCATCGCAAAACAGCGGCTCCACCAGCAGGCCGATGCGGGCGCGCGGGGTGATCATGCGGTGGCCATGCAGAAAGGCATTATCGGCCACTGTACGGGTAATAAAGCCTTGCACACCCAGTTCATCACCTGCCGGTTTGAAGCCCACCACGCCGCAGGCCGCGGCCGGCACTCGGATGGAACCGCCGCCATCGCTGGCGTGCGCCGCGCGCAGCAACCCCCTCGCGACCTGTACCGCCGCACCGCCCGAGGAACCACCCGGAGTGCAGCCGGGAAAGAGGGGATTATCGGGATGGGGCAGGCCTACTGGTTCCGTATCTACGCGCAGACCCAACTCCGGGGTGGAGGACTTACCGATGATGTGCGCACCCTGCTTCTCCAAGGCCTCAATAAAGGCATCGCTGTGCTCGGGGTAGTAAGTGCGATCGACATTTCCCAAGGTAGTAGGCATGCCGCGGACATCGCAGAGATCCTTAGCGGAGAGGACCCAGCCGCTCAGCCGGCCTCGGCCGGAGGGCTCGCGGTCTACATCCAGGTAGGTGAAACCGTGCTCCTCGGGGGTAAGGCCGTGCAGATCCGCGCGGAGTTGTTCTACGGAAAAGTCCATGGGGCACCAGTCTAGTGGGCTAAGGTGACGTGCATGACTACCACCATCGCCTTCCTGGGGCCGGCCGGCACCTTTACGGAAGCGGCCGTGCATAAGTTTGCCGCGCACCTGCCGCAGGCAGAGACCATGCCGGTTGGCTCGCCTTCGGAGGCCGTGGCCGCCGTGCGCGCCGGGCACGCCGAGTACGCCGGCGTAGCCATTGAAAATTCCGTTGATGGCGCTGTGACCACCACCTTTGATGCGCTGGTTGAAGCCGAACCCGTGCAGATTTACCGCGAGGTGGATATCCCCGTGGCTTTTAGCATCATGACCCGGCAAGGCGCGGGCGACATTGCGCGGCTGAGCACCCACCCGGTGGCATTCCAGCAAATCCGTGGCTGGGTAAAGGACAATCTGCCGGAGGTAGAGTTTGTGCCGGCCAGTTCCAATGCCGCCGCGGCCGAGGCTGTAGCCCGTGGGGAAGCGGATGCGGCCGCAGCGCCGGCGCGGGCCGCCGAGATCTTTGGGCTGGAGACCATCGCCCAGGACGTGGCAGATGTTGAAGGCGCCGCAACGCGCTTCGTCCTGGTGGGGCGTCCGGGAAAACCCACTGCAAGGACTGGCCAGGACCGCACCAGCGTCATCTTCACCTTGCCAAATGAACCGGGCAGCCTGGTGGGGGCGTTGCAGGACTTTGCGCACCGTGGGGTGGACCTGTCCCGGATTGAGTCGCGCCCCACGCGGGAGGCCTTTGGTACGTACCGCTTCTACGTGGACCTCATCGGGCACATTGACGATCAACCGGTGGCAGAGGCGCTGCGGGCCTTGTGGTTGCGGGCAGAGGACTTACATTTCCTCGGCTCCTGGCCGGCGGCAACGCCCGCGGGCAAGCCACCGCGCGATCTGGCGGCGGCGGATGATTGGGTAGCGCGGGCACGCAGGGGCCAATAATCTAGAAGCATGCCCGGAAGAATTATCCTGCTGCGCCACGGCCAGACCTATTCCAATATTTCCCGCTTCCTCGATACCCGTCCGCCCGGGGCAGAACTTACCGAGCGCGGGCGCGACCAAGCCACGGAGGTAGGCCAGGAGCTAGCGCAGTTGGTGGGCGAGCGCGAAGTGGAATTTAAATGCTCCATTGCGCTGCGCGCTCAGCAGACCGCGATGCTGGCGGCACGCGCCTTTGAGCAGGAGCGCGGCATGCCGGAATTTTCCCAGCGCGTTGACGTAGTTGCCGGCGTGCACGAAATTTTCGCCGGTGACTGGGAGATGGACGGTAGCGAGGATGCCCATAGGTCGCACATGGTGGCCATGCGTGGCTGGTGCGATGGCGAGCGCGGCGCCGGGATGGAAGGCGGCGAGACCTTGGATGATGTGCTGGCGCGCTACCAGCCGGTGCTGGAGGGCATTGCGGAGCAGCTTGCCGACGACCAGGATGTCATCCTTATCAGCCACGGCGCCGCCATCCGCGTGGTCACCAAGCACGCCACGGGTATTGACGCCGACTTTGCCTATACCGGCTACCTGGACAATTGTCGCTTTATGGTGATGGAACCGCGCGGCAAGGACTTTGGTGAGTGGACGTTAACCCGGTGGGCGGATACGGAGCTCTAGCCCCAGCCCAGGCGGTGCAGCTCCTCTTCTTCGAGGCCAAAGTAATGGCCGAGTTCGTGGAATACGGTGACCTTAACCTGCTCTGCCAATTCTTCCTCGCTGCTGGACCAGCGCTGCAGCGTGTTGCGGTAAATGAAGATCGCATCGGGCAGGAAACCGGTGTGATCGAAGGTGCGGTGCGGTAGTGCGACGCCCTCGTAGAGCCCTAGCAACATAGGATTATCGGGATTTTCATCTTCAACCAAGATGACGAGGTTGCGCATGCGGCGCACGAATTCCTCGGGGACTTGGTCCAGCGCCTCGTTGACCATCTCATCGAAGCGCTCTTCCGATACCTCCACCATTAGGGCGCTGGGGCCGGTGCGGGGGCGGCGGACTCGGGCGCCGGGTTATTGTCCTTGTTCTCACGCAGTGGATTGCGCTCAGGGCGTTCCTCCGGCGGTTGGCCGTCGATAGTCAGCGCTTGGCGGCCACCGGTAGCGGAACCGGTGATGGCAGAGAAACCGCCGCCTGCGCGGGCATGCACAAGGGAGCAATTGACGGACTTGGTGCCGCCATTCCACGAGGCTTCGGTGATAGAGCCCCAGAATGGTTGCAGCGTGGACTGGTAGAGCTGCTCCTCGCCGCCAAGGTAGTCCTCAGTAGCGGCGGTACACGTATCGGATAAGAACTTGTCCATATCCTTGCCGTCCGGGTAACCGTCAGGGAACTGCTTGCCCACATCGATGACGGAAACGGTCTCCATTTGGTGGGGCTTGGCGCAGTCGACGACGTGCGGAACCTGCTTGTCATCGATGGCCAAGCATTCGCCCGGCTTGGCGAGGTTAGCCTGCTCGGAGGCCTCGACGTTGCCGGTAGTAAGCTGCGGTACGCCGTGATCATCGGTGGTTTGCAGGCCGCACAGCAAGGTGCGGTCGCCGCGATCCCAGGCGGACTGCGGCGGCAGAATGGACGCCACATCGTACTTGCCATTCGGATCCCATTTACCGTGCAGGTAGCCCACAGTGGCGGATTCGCACAGCTCATCGCGCAATTGGTGTTGGCGGGTAAGCGCTGGGCGGGTGGCATCAGGGCCGAATTCGCTGGTGGGGTAGACGCTGAGGTCTTCGGTCTTGGAAACCTCGAAGCGGTGCTGATCGGAGCACGGTACTTCCTTGAACCCGGTGGCGGAGCCATCCTGGGCGATGTCCCACGTCAAGCAAGCGCCGGCGGCCGCAGCGGTGAAGGGCTCCGGTTTAGGAGCGGCGGTTTCTGAAGTATCCCCGCTATTGTGCTGCTGGGCAGCGGTAGTGTCTTCGCCGCCCGATTTGTGGGAGCTGATAACGCCATAGATGCCCATGAAAACGGCCGCCGCGATTGCCGCAATCAAGACAATCTGGACGGCCACAGCGGAACGCCACGCAGGTGATTTCTTCATAAGGCCTTTAATCTTACCTTTTAAGCAGGGTGCTGGCTAGATACTGTTCTCCCTAGCCACCCGGGTAGTCAGGCGGTAGCGGTCGGTGCGGTAGACGGAGGAACACCACTCCACCGGCCTATCGCCCGAGCGGGAGTAGCGCACGATGTGCAGCAGTGGGGTGCCCACGGGGACGTCGAGAAGCGGGGCAGTGTCCGCATCGGCTGAAATCGCCGAGACCGTTTGATCCGCATCGGTGATGGGGATATCAAAGACGGAGTCGAGGATGGCGTAGACCGAATTGTAGGTGTCATTTTCTAGCAGGCTGGGCGCATACGTGGAGTTATACCAACCGTCATCAATGGAGTAGGGCTCGCCATCGCCCAAGCGCAGGCGGCGCAGGTGAATATGTTCGGTTTGGGCAGGCGTATCAAAAAAGAGGGCGGCATCCTCCGGGGCGCTGCTGCGTCCGCTGGTAAGGATTTTGGAGGAGGCGGTGACGTCTTGTGCGCCCATCTCATCCGAGAATGAGGCCAGGTGGAGCCGGGAGACAAGGGGATTGGGCGCTACGAAGGTGCCCTTTCCGCGGACGCGGCGCAATTTTCCGGCCGCGACAAGATCCCCGATGGCGCGGCGGACCGTGATCCGTGACACGCCATAGGTTTCTTCAAGAAGCCTCTCGCCGGGCAGGATATCGCCGGGTTTGAGGGTCGTGCGGCACAATTCTTCGAGGATATCGTGCAATTGGGTGTGTTTTGGAACGGGACCGTCCGTAATTGTGCGGGCGGGGAGCTGAACGGCGGACATAAAGCCATCATAATTCGCTGGTTATTACCACCGCAAGGTGTTGCCAATACGCTAAACTTACATTCGTGATTGATCTCAAGCTACTCCGCGAAAACCCCGACGTTGTCCGTGCTTCCCAGGTGAACCGAGGTGAGGATCCCTCCCTCGTAGACCAGCTTTTGGAAGCTGATGAGCAGCGCCGCGCTGCTATCCAAAAGGCCGACGAACTGCGCTCCGAGCAGAAGGCTTTTGGCAAGAAGATTGGCCAAGCCTCCCCGGAGGAGCGTCCGGCACTGCTGGAGGGCTCTAATGAGCTGAAGGCCAAGGTCAAGGAGGCGGAAGAGGCACAGTCTGCCGCTGAAGCCAAGGTGGAAGAGCTGCAGTACAAGCTCGATAACGTGGTCGAAGGTGCCCCGGCCGGCGGTGAAGATGACTTCGTAGTGGTCGAAGAAGTCGGCCAGATTCCTGAGTTCGACTTCGAGCCAAAGGATCACCTTGAGTTGGGTGAGTCCCTCGGCCTTATCGACGTCAAGCGTGGCGCCAAGGTAGGCGGCGCTCGTTTCTACTACCTCACTGGCGATGGCGCCTTCCTGCAGCTGGGAATGCTGATGCTCGCGGCGCAGAAGGCGCGCGAAGCTGGCTTCAAGCTGATGATCCCGCCAGTTCTGGTTCGCCCAGACATTATGTCCGGCACCGGTTTCTTGGGCCAGCACTCCGATGAGATTTACTACCTACCGGCCGACGATATGTACCTGGTCGGTACCTCTGAGGTGGCCCTTGCCGGTTACCACAAGGATGAGATCATCGACCTCTCCAATGGCCCGCTGCAGTACGCCGGCTGGTCCTCCTGCTTCCGCCGTGAGGCTGGCTCTCACGGTAAGGACACCCGCGGTATCCTGCGCGTCCACCAATTCGACAAGCTGGAAATGTTTGTCTACTGCAAGCCGGAAGACGCGGAAGAAATGCACCAGCGCCTTCTGTCCATGGAAAAGGACATGCTTGCGGCCATGGAACTGCCCTACCGCACCATCGACATCGCCGGTGGCGACCTCGGTTCTTCGGCGGCCCGCAAGTTCGACAATGAGGCTTGGGTTCCTACCCAAGGCACCTACCGTGAGCTGACCTCCACCTCGAACTGCACCACCTTTCAGGCTCGCCGCCTGTCCACCCGCTACCGCGACGAGAACGGCAAGACCCAGACCGCAGCTACCCTGAACGGCACTCTGGCGACTACCCGCTGGCTCGTTGCCATTCTGGAAAACCACCAGCAGGCCGACGGCTCCGTCGTTGTCCCTGAGGCTCTGCGCCCGTTCGTGGGCAAGGATGTCCTGACCCCGCAGTAAGTCCGCCGTCGTCCTGGAGAGTTATGAACGCTGCGACGAATTTCCTGTACCGACAGATCACCCACATTGGCAGGGGGGTGACTCTGGCACAGGGATTAAAAATGCGCCTTTCGGGGGAAGAAAATATCCCCGATAAGGGCGGCGCGGTGTTGGTCTGCAACCACACCGGCTACATGGATTTCCTCTTCGGCGCCTTTTTGGCCTATCGCAAGAAGCGTCTGGTGCGCTTCCTGGCTAAGGCTGGAATCTTTAAAGCACCGGTGGCGGGTCCGTTGTTGAAGGCCATGCATCACGTGCCAGTTGACCGTATCGATGGCAGCGCCTCCTTCCGCCAAGCGGTACAGCTGGCCAAGGACGGCGAACTCGTGGGCGTGTTTTCTGAAGGCACAATTTCCCGCAGCTTTGAAATTCGCAGCATGAAAAGTGGCGCCTCCCGCATTGCCTATGAGGCGGGGGTGCCGGTAGTCCCACAGGTCATTTTTGGTTCGCAGCGCCTGTGGACCAAAGGACACAAAAAGAACCTGGGACGGACCAAGACCCCTGTCTTTATTACCGCCCTCGAACCGTACTATCCCACCGGCGATGCGGAAGCTGATACCGCGGAGATTCGACGCCGCATGCAAGAGGCATTGGAAGGGCTATGGGAACAGTACGAAGCCGAATTTGGGCCCATGCCTGCCGGTGAATACTGGGTGCCCGCCCGTAAAGGTGGAGGGGCTCCTACCCTTGAAGAGGCAGAAGCTCGAGATGCTGAAGTAGAAACCGAGCGTCACCGCGTACGCCGGTTGCGCGACGATCTAGTGGGCCTCAAGGAACGCGTCTCGGTTACTACGGTTGACTTGGTGCGCAACCACATGGCCGCCGCCAAGGGAGCGGACGGGGAGGAGCCAAAGAATAAGGCGCGGACCGCCCCGGAGACCCTGGAGTGGATCAAGAACAACCTCAACGCCGTGGTAGAAGAGGCAACCCGCGGCTTGGATGAAGGTCGCGATAAGGTCGCGGATATCATGGCGCAGCTGAAGTCGGATGTGGCGCAAACCCAAGCGTCCATCACGGCCAGCAGTAAGGAGATATGGGCTGGTTCCGTAGCAGAGCAGGGCCTGTTGGCGGCAGCCACCCAATCCCGGCTTATCGTTTCGCGCTTGCCGCACCGCATGAAGGCGCAATTTTCTTCCATCCCCCGCGTGGTAGTGGCGCAGAGCAGCGCGCTGAATTGGGAAGATGGCGCGCTAACTCCGCGATTGCACAAGGCTTTGGCAGATATCTACCCGGCGGCCGAAGTCCTGATCGTGATATCACCCGCCGGTGAAGTGGAAGTTCCGCAAGCCGTGTGGAGCGTTGTCGTTGATGAGGACGCTGTGCAGCCGCGACTCGATACCGATGCACTGTCCGTCACTGCCGCGACTGCGGTACAAGGCGTGGAGCGCATCCTCGAGGATCTGAAAGCTAAGCCGGAGGAGGCCCTGGTTTTTGCTAACGAGCCAGGAGATGAGGATTTCCTAGACCGGTTGCCGGTGGTGGCGTTGGAAACTGCCCCTATTGAGGTGGTCAAAGGCGCTCAGGCGGTCACTTATTCTGCCGAGAAAGCCGGAATGTCCGAAGTGCTTGAAGCAATGGCGCGGTTAGCGCAGAAATAGCGAAGGATTTTCGTCCGCTTTGCACCCCCGCGAGGGGGTGGTTTTTCTTTTTGAATGTCTAAGTATTTTAAGAAAACTGACTGCTTACGGGCCTGAAACTTACGTGTGAGTAACCACATGTGTAACTCGCGTCCGTGACTCCTAACATAGATTTCAGGAGATAAAGTCTCTGCAGCCGCGGTGTGATACTTTCCACCGAAACCACAATTCACTGCTTTTGGCTGTGCTTTTGCCATCTCATTCATGGATTTATGGCGCAGGCACATGCAAGCACCAAGGAAGGAGATGCGGTCAGTAATGACCCAGCAAAGCAACCAATCCTTTAACCCCGAATACTTTGAAAATCTATGGAATGGGTACGCGGATGAGGACTACGACGTAGTCATCATCGGTGGCGGTTCCGTAGGCGCTGGTGCGGCAGCGGACGCCGCTACCCGCGGCCTCAAGACCGCCGTCATTGAGGCGCGCGACTTCGCCGCAGGTACCTCTTCTCGCTCCTCCAAGATGTTCCACGGTGGCCTGCGCTACCTGGCCATGTTTGACTTCCGCCTGGTGGCGGAGTCCCTCAAGGAGCGCGAGCTGAACATGTCCACCCTGGCGCCCCACCTGGTGAAGCCGCTGAAGTTCATCTTCCCACTAACCCACCACGTATGGGAGCGCGTGATGATGTTCGGTGGCTTTACTCTTTATGACCTCATGGGCGGCTCGAAGAGCGTGCCAATGCAAAAGCACCTCACCCGCAAAGGCGTGCTGAAGGTGACCCCGGGTCTGAAGGACGATGCCATTGTGGGCGGCGTGCGCTACTACGACACCTTGGTTGATGACGCCCGCCACACCATGACCGTGCTGCGTACCGCCGCCGAGTACGGTGCCGACGTGCGTACCAATACCGAGGTCATTGGCTTTGACAAGGACCGCGGCGGCCGCATCGTAGGCGCCAAGGTGCGCGATACCGCCACCGGCCGCGAGACCACCGTGCGCGGCAAGGTCTTTATCAACGCCACCGGTGTGTGGAATGACAAGATTCAAGAGATGGCCGGCGTGGAGGGCAAGTTCACCGTGCACGCCTCCAAGGGCGTGCACATCGTCGTGCCGAAGGATGCGCTCGATGCAGACGCAGCCCTGTGCTTCGTCACCGAAAAGTCCGTCCTCTTCGTTATCCCGTGGGGCGAGTACTGGATTATCGGTACCACCGATACCGATTGGGAAAAGGGCCTATCTTTGCCAGATCCGGCACCAACCAAGTCCGATATCGACTACATCTTGGACCAGGTTAACCAGCGCGTTCGCCGCAAGATCACTCGCGATGACATCGTGGGCGTCTACTCCGGCCTGCGCCCGCTGCTGTCCGGCAAGTCCGATTCCACCACCAACCTTTCCCGCAACCACGCGGTTGCGCGCGTGGCCCCATGTATGGTCTCTGTCGCCGGCGGTAAGTACACCACGTACCGCGTCATCGGTAAGGATGCCGTGGACCTGGCAGTGGAGGAGCTGGATACCAAGGTCCCAGAGTCCATCACCGAGCAAACCCCGATCCTGGGCGCCGCCGGCTATCACGCCTTGGCCAACCAGGTCCCATCCTTGGCTCGTCGCTATAACCTGAGCGAGAAGTTCATTGAGCACCTGCTCGGCCGCTATGGCTCCCTGCTGGGTGAGGTTTTGGCACCGGCAGCAGAGGATGCCTCCCTGCTCGAGCCAGTTCCGGGTGCCGAGTCCTACCTGTGGGCCGAGGTCCGCTACGCCGTCACCCACGAGGGTGCATTGCACTTGGAAGACATCTTGTCCCGCCGCCTGCGCATCGCCATCGAGTACGGCGACCGCGGTGTGAATGCCGCCCCGGCCGTTGCTGATTTTGTAGCACCGCTGCTGGGCTGGAGCGACGCCGACAAGGAGCGCGAGGTATCCCAATTCAAGGCCCACACGCAGGCCGAACTTGAAGCAGAAGCTGCGGTAACTGACCGTGAGGCCAATGACATTTTGGTGCGCGCAGGATCCGCCCGACCCACCCAAAACGAGGTATAAGTTATGACCGGATTTGATGCATTCCTGTGGGAGTTTATCGGCACTGCGTTGCTGCTCCTTCTAGGCAACGGCGTATGTGCGCTGGTAAACCTGCGCACCTCTGGCGCACGCGGCTCCGATTGGATCGTTATCGCCCTGGGGTGGGGCATGGCGGTCTTCGTCGGCGCGAGCGTGGCCGATCCCACGGGCGGGCACCTTAACCCCGCCGTCACCGTAATGTTGGCCGTCAATGGCTCGCTCGAGTGGTCTCTGGTGCCGTACTACTTCCTGGGCCAGATCCTCGGCGCTATCCTCGGTGCCATCCTGGCATGGGCTGCCTTCAAGCAGCTTTTCGACGCCAATAATTACGACGACGCCGGAAATGTCACCGGCGCCAATAAGGACACGAACGGTATCTTCTTTACCAAGCCGGCACATCCTAAAAATGGCTGGAATGCGGTGACGGAGTTCATCGCTACCTGCGTGCTGTTGATGTTCATCGCCTTCGGCCCCACCGGCGGCGAGCTTGGCCCAATGAGCTACTTTGCCGTTGCTTTCGTTGTGGTGGCGATCGGCCTGTCCCTGGGTACCCCTACAGGTTATGCCATCAATCCGGTCCGTGACCTGGGCCCGCGAATTGCTTATGCATTCATCTTGCCCATCCAGGACAAAGGCAGCGCGAACTGGGGTTATGCTTGGGTCCCCATCGTGGCCCCATTGGTCGCGGCCGTAGCCGTTGGCCTGTTGTCCGTTGCGCTCTAATTCCATCTTCGTATAGGAGACTAGACACATGACTAACAAGAAATACGTCGCCGCTATCGACCAGGGAACCACGTCGACGCGCTGCATCATCTTTGACCACAACGGCGAGCAGGCTGCCGTTGGTCAGCTCGAGCACGAGCAGATCTTCCCGGAAAAAGGCTGGGTAGAACACGATCCGGAAGAAATCTGGAGCAATACTCGCCGCGCCGTCGGTGAGGCTCTTGCCAATGGCGACATCACCGTGGAAGACATTGACTCGGTAGGTATCACCAACCAGCGTGAGACCACCGTGGTGTGGGATAAGCACACCGGTAAGCCGGTCTACAACGCTATTGTCTGGCAAGATACCCGCACCACCTCCATCTGTAAGGAGCTCTCGGGAGAGGAAGGCCCGGAAAAGTGGCGCCGCCGCACCGGTCTTTTCATCAACTCCTACCCGGCCGGTCCGAAGGTGAAGTGGATCCTCGATAACGTCGAGGGCGCACGCGAGCGCGCCGAGGCCGGTGATCTGCTCTTCGGCACCATTGATAGCTGGCTGTTGTGGAACCTCACCGGCGGTGCCGAGGGCGATGCCGGCCGTGAGGCTCTGCATGCTACCGACGTCACCAATGCCTCCCGCACCTTGCTTATGGACATCGAAAAGCTGGAGTGGGATGAGGAACTGTGCAAGGAGATGGGCATCCCCATGTCCATGCTGCCGGAGATTCGCCCGTCCCTGGGTGATTTCCGTACCGTGCGTGAGCGCGGCTCGCTTTCCGGCGTGCCTATCCGCGCCATCCTGGGTGACCAGCAGTCCGCGATGTTCGGCCAGGGTTGCTTCCGCGCAGGTTCCGCAAAGAATACCTACGGAACCGGATTGTTCCTCCTGCTGAATACGGGTACCACCCCGAAGTTCTCCGAGAATGGCCTGCTGACCACCGTCTGCTTCCAGCGTGAGGGCGAGCGCCCCGTCTACGCTCTGGAAGGCTCCGTGTCCATGGGCGGTTCCCTGGTGCAGTGGCTGCGCGATAACCTGCAGATCATCCCGAATGCTGCCTCCATCGAAAACCTGGCGCGCGAGGTTAAGGACAACGGCGGCGTTTATATCGTGCCGGCCTTCTCCGGACTCTTCGCTCCGTACTGGCGCCCGGATGCCCGCGGCGTCATCGTGGGCCTGACCCGCTTTGCTAACCGCAAGCACTTGGCTCGCGCCGTGCTCGAATCCACCGCGTATCAGACGCGCGATGTCGCCGACGCCATGGTGGCGGACTCCGGCGTGGAGATTACCGAGCTGCGCGTGGATGGTGGCATGACCATGAATGAACTGTTGATGCAGTTCCAGTCCGATATCCTCGGCGTGGAAGTACACCGCCCGAAGAATATCGAGACCACCGCCACCGGTGCTGCCTTCGCGGCAGGTTTGGACCATGGCTTCTGGGATGACCTCAGCGTCTTGGGCAGCCAGACCGGAGACATGAAGGTATTCAAGCCGAAGCGCGAAAAGGAAGAGGTAGAAGGGCTCTACCGCGACTGGAAGCGCGCTATTAAGCGCTCCTTGGAGTGGGAGGACAACGAGGACGAGGACCTGAACATCTAAGTCCTGACGTAAACTCGCGGGTATGGAGAATTTCCCAGCCCGCGCGCCTCGCCTCATCGCGAGCGATATTGACGGCACCCTGCTGGACCGCAACCATCGCGTCCCGCGTCGCAACCGCGACGTCGTGGCGCGGGCGGTCCAGCAGGGTGCCTATTTTGCGCTATCCACCGGCCGTCCGTTCCGCTGGATTGCCCCGGTGCTGGAGCAGCTGCCCGTGCGGCCGGTATGCGTAACCTCGAACGGTGCTGTGTTGTATGACTCCGCGGAGGATCGGGTGATGTCTGCCCATGAGCTTTCGCCCGCCGCGTTGGCGGAAGTGGTGGACGTGGCCCAGACGGTACTGGGCACCGTAGGCTTTGGCGCGGAGCGGGCAGGGGGCTCGCTTGCCGACGCCGTCGAGGACCTCTTCGTAGTCGAGCGCCACTATTCCGAAAACGCCCTGTTTGAGGGCTTCGGCGTGGTCAGCATGGGCGAGCTAGTGGGGCAGCCGGCGGTAAAGTTCCTCATCCGCAACACGGACTACTCCGCCCCAGAGCTCTATGAGCTCATTGCGCCGCACATCGATCCGGAGCTTGCGCACCTGACCTATTCCATGCAGGAAGGAATCTTGGAGGTTGCCGCGCCCAATGTGACTAAGCGCCGCGGGGTGGAATGGCTGGCGGAGCACACCGGCGTCGCCCAGCAGGAGACTATTGCCTTTGGGGATATGCCCAACGATATAGAGATGCTGACGTGGGCCGGCTGTGGTGTGGCTATGGAAAACGCCCACCCGGAGGTTAAGGCGGCCGCGGATGCGGTCACCGTGGCTAACCACCAGGCGGGCGTCGCTAAGGTGCTAGAGCGCTGGTTCTAGTCGGTGAAGATGTCTACCTTTTCCGTTTCGGTGTTGTAGACAATCTCGCCACCCTGGAACTTCACGCGGATTTCCTTGCCATTCTTTTCCTCGTTGGAGGTAGGCAGGCCGAGCTTGGAGGCATTATCGCCCTCGGACCACTTCTTGGCAATCTCACCCGTCAACGCCTTGGTACCGGACTCCTTGGAGGAGAGCACCACGCCATTTTGGAAGAGCTGGTAGAGGATCTTGCCGCCGTCGGTGGTATCCGGGCCTCCGACTGCCAGGCCTAGGACCGGGCCGAAGGCATTGAGCACGGAGGTCCAGGATTCCTTCAATCCCTCGTTGTTGGAGACCTGGACAACCTTATTGACAATCTCCGGGATATCGCCGGTGGTCAGGTTGCCTGCCACCTTCTGATCGGTATCAGGCTTCTGCAGGCGCTCATTGGCGATGAGCACCCCGAAGACGGCGGCAGCGATGCCGGCAAGGGCGGAGATAGTGGAGACCGGTACCTCAAAATCGCCTAGCGAGGACATGATTTTCCCGCCCACTTGCTGCGGGGTCTTGGGGGTATTTGGCTTCGGAGACTCTTGCCAGTTCAGGTCCGTGCTGTTCTTGCCGGACTTGATGGCATCCGCCTTGCGCTTGGTGTTCTTACGGATTTCATCCCAATGGCGCGTGGTGTACTGGCCCGGGCAGGCCGTGTAGTGGAAATCATTATGGCCCGCGAAGGCCGGCACGGTGGCCGTGGTTCCTGCAGGGAACTTGGAGCCGTTGAATCCGCCGGAGTACAAGCTGGCCTTGCCCATTGGATCGATGCCAGAAATAGCGGCCTTCCAGCCGGCAATCTCCGCCACGGAGTTGAGCATCTCACGAGACGGCTCTGCCGTCTCGTAGTTGCCAATCATGGAAATGCCCCAGTTATTGGAGTTGAAGCCACCCACGTGGGCGCCCTGTACGGCCTTGTCCAGACCGCCGTAGCGGCCTTCGTAGATGGTGCCGAATTTATCCACCAGCACGTTGTATCCGATATCGCACCAGCCCAGGGTTTGCGCGTGGTAGTCGTAGGCACCGCGTACCTGTGCCGCTGCCTGTGCGCGGGTGTAATTATTGGTACCCGCGGTGTGGTGCAGGGTCAGGGCTTTCAAGCCATCGTCGTAGGTTGGCTGCTGGCAGCGCTTAGATTCGTCTGCTCCCCAGCCGGCGCGGGTGACTACCTTGGGCATGCCCGCGGTTTCTGCGGTGGGCTCGATGGCTTCGCCTTCTTGGGCGTTGCCGTCGATAAACACGGCGTCGAGATCCGCAACCTGGGTGCGCTCATCGGCCACGGGGGAGATATCGCCGACGTTGTACGCAAGCGGCGCGGGGCGGTTGGCATCAGCGCCCTTGGCGGCCTTGTCCAGGAGGGAGTCTTCCTTCTTATCCAGGTTGGAACCGGTCACGAGGTCAACGTTGGCCATAGAAACCTGCACATCGTTGGTATCGCCCACGAAGATGAGTTCGGTGCCGTTCTTGCCCTCGGTGTAATTCATTGCATCCATGGGCAGCCACTCGCTCCAGGAACCGTCCTGCTGCTTGGAGCGGACGAAGGAGTTGATATCTCGCTTGCCCTCCCAGGTGACGGCGAACATGTTGAAGGTTTCGTCGCGGTGGAACTGCTTGACCGCGCGGCGGCTTTCGCCGTCGCCCTGAGCGGCTACGGCTGGGTCATCGACGACGATGGATTCGCCGTCACTGAAGCTAGAGGAGGAATTTTTGACCTCAATGGGACCGCCGTTGCCGGAGTCTTGGGTCTTGAGAACTTGCTGTCCGCCGAATGCGGCCGTTACGGCGAGTGCGATGGAGGTGACCGCCGCGATGACGGGGGTGGACCACTTTGACCTGGTGGGTACTAGTCGACGTCGTTGTTGCACTGTTATCTCCCTGGGGTTGTGCAGCTGTAAAAACGGTTGCCAAAAGTTAAGAGTTGATAGTGATGGTACGTTTGTGACTTCTGTGAAATCTGTTGCGACACGCCGATGCGCCGTGTCGGCTGCCGTAGTGCAATAAAGTGGAGGCCATGACTTCTTATGACCTCATCGTTGTTGGCTCTGGATTTTTTGGTCTAACGGTTGCCGAGCGCGCCGCTAGCCAGCTGGATAAGAAGGTGCTCATTGTGGAGCGCCGCAATCACCTCGGCGGCAATGCCTACTCCGAGGCCGAACCCACCACCGGAATCGAGGTGCACAAGTACGGTGCACACCTCTTCCACACTTCTAATAAGCGCGTGTGGGATTACTGCAATAAGTTCACCGATTTCACCGACTACCAGCACCGCGTGTTTGCCATGCACGATGGCACCGCCTACCAATTCCCAATGGGACTGGGTCTTATCAACCAGTTCTTCGGCCGCTACTACTCCCCGGATGAGGCCCGCCAGCTCATTAAGGACCAGGCTGGCGAATTCTCCCCGGAAGAAGCGCAAAACCTGGAGGAGAAGGCCATCTCGCTCATCGGTCGCCCGCTGTATGAGGCCTTCATTCGCGATTACACCGCAAAGCAGTGGCAGACCGATCCGAAGGAGCTGCCGGCCGCGAATATCACCCGCCTGCCGGTGCGCTATACCTTCAATAACCGCTACTTCAACGACACCTATGAGGGCCTGCCGGTCGACGGCTACGCGGCATGGCTAGAAAACATGGCTGACCACGACAATATTGAGGTCCGCTTGGATACCGATTGGTTCGAGGTTCGCGAGGAGCTGCGCGCCGAGTCTCCGGATGCGCCCGTGGTCTACACGGGCCCACTTGACCGCTACTTTGATTTTGCCGAGGGCGAGCTGGGCTGGCGCACCCTCGACTTCGATCTGGAGGTGCTGGATACCGGCGATTTCCAGGGCACGCCGGTGATGAACTACAACGATGCGGACGTGGACTATACCCGCATCCACGAATTCCGCCATTTCCACCCGGAGCGCAAGGATAAGTACCCGAAGGACAAGACGGTCATTATGAAGGAATACTCGCGCTTCGCCGACAAAGGCGATGAGCCGTACTATCCAATCAATACCCCAGAGGACCGTACCAAGCTGGAGGCCTACCGTAAGCTCGCCGCCCAGGAGTCGAAGGATAATAAGGTTCTCTTCGGCGGCCGCCTGGGCACCTACCAGTACCTCGACATGCACATGGCCATTGCCTCCGCGCTGAGCATGTTCGACAACAAGCTGGCTCCGTTCTGGAACGAGGGTAAGGCGCTTGAGCAGGAGCGCGGCCACTAAGCCGAACTCCGTCAACAGAACACTTAACACTCAACACACCACCCAACACACCACACTATGGAGTGTTGGGTGGTGTGTTGTATGTAGTGTTGTGTAGTGTCGCGCAGACCGGGAAAATATGATTGACCTGCGAAATCATCCCGTACTGTGAGAATTTCGGACAAGGAACGCGCATGAACACTACACAACACCCCACAGTGTGTGTAGTGTTTGAGGGTGTTCAGGAGCGTTGAGCGCTGATAGGGGGTGAGTGATTGTGGTCTGGGACGATGACCAGGCGGAAATCGCCGAGATCATTGGAAGCCTGCGATCTCAGGACACCGATACGCGCGCCGTCGAGGTCAAGGCAGCTGCGGGAGGTTTTCCCAAGAAGCTCGTTCGCTCTATCTCTGCCTTTGCTAACGGGACCGGTGGAATCATCATCTTGGGGCTGGATGAAGACAACGGGTTCGTTACGGTACCAGGCTTTGATGCTACTGCCATGGCGGATGCCCTGGCTGGCGCATGCGCAGACCACGTGACCCCGTCGGTTCGCGCCCAGATCGACATTGTTGAGTGGGAGGGCGCGAGCATTGTCGTTGGCACCATTCCCGAATGTGCTCCTTTTGAGAAGCCTTGCTGGGTCGTTTCCCAGTCGAAGTATCACGGCAGCTATATCCGGGTCCATGATGGGGACCGCGTACTAAAGCCATACGAGATTGACCGGCTGGAGGAAAACAAGACCCAGCCGGAATGGGATCTGGAGCCGGTTCCGGCTGCTGACATCGACGATCTGGATCCTGACATTGTGGCCGAGATCTTGGCCCGCGAGCGCTCCATCCATGAACGCATTTTTGGACGGTTGAGCGATGAAGAGGCGATGTTAGCGCTCCACTTGATTACCCGGAACGACAACGGAAAACTAGTGCCAACTTTGGGCGGGCTAATGGTAGCGGGCACTTACCCGCAACAGTTTTTCCCGCGGCTCAACGTGACCTTTGCAGCATATCCCGGCACTGATAAAGCGGCCGGGATGGGCAAGCAGCGCTTCCTCGACAACGAAAGTCTGGTGGGGCCCATTCCGATGCTGGTCGCGGATGCCGTGCGGGCAGCCCGACGCAATATGCGCGTCGGAGGCGTAATCGAGGGAGTCTTCCGTAAGGACTTGCCGGACTATCCTCCGGAGGCCGTGCGTGAGGCAGTCGCTAATGCGCTTATGCACCGTGACTATTCGCCGCAGGCGCGGGGCACGCAGGTACAAGTGAACCTGTATGCCGACCGGCTGGAGATCCTCAACCCCGGTGGTCTTTATGGAACGGTCACCGTTGATCGATTGGGCACTGCGGGTATGTCTAGCGCGCGCAATCAGCATTTGTCTGCGTTGCTGGAGGTGACTCCTGCCGGTGACGGGGATGGGTACGTTGCGGAAAATCGTGGTACCGGATATATCGAGATTCTCGACCAATTGGAGCAGCAGCTGCTGCCGCCGCCGGTACCACGGGATTCATTGACCGAATTTGAACTCACCTTTGCGCGGCGAAATCCGACTACCCCGGAGCGCACCGCGGCGTCGGGCGGCGGAACCCGCGGGCGCGTGCTCGACTATCTTCGCGAACACAGGACAGCGTCCAGCCGCGAATTGGCAGGGGCTGCAGGGCTGTCCCTCAACGGAGTGCGCAGGATCATCAACGAACTTGTTGAGGAAGGCGTCATCGTGCGCACTGAGCCGCTGAAGAGCCCGAAGCAGCGCTATCGGCTGCAGGGCTAACCACGGTGTTCAACGTCACCTTGTTCGCGCGCCGCCGCTGAATACCGTGGCGCGAATTTCTCCATCTGTTCAAGCACGAACTTGATGGCCTCCGGCGCCTTGTCCGGTGGATACTTGTAGTCGCGTAGCAACCTGCGGACCGAGCGGCGTAGTTTCGCACGTACGTCGTCGCGTACTGTCCAGTCGGTCTTTGCATCGCGCCGCAGCATGGAAACGAGCTGGCGTGCGATTTCAGCAAGAACTTCGTCGTCCATGAGCTCGGTTGCGGATTCGTTTGTCGACACCGCGTCGAAGAAGGTGAGCTCGTCATTGCCTAGTGGCGGGGTGAATTGTTCACCGCGTTTGCTTTCCTTGACGATCTCCTTGGACAGGCGGATGAGTTCGGCGATGATTTCAGCGGCCGTGAGCTGCTGATTGGTGTACCGATTCATCAGCTCGGTGATCCGCTCGGAGAACTGCTTGGAGCGCAGCTCGTTGTTTCCTGTGGCGGTGCGGGCTTCCTGCTGGAGCTGGCGGCGCAACGCATCAATGAGCAACGAGACCTCCGAGGGGGATTGTTTGTCCTTGAACAGGTCGACGGTGAGATCCTGCAAGTTCGGAATCTCAATCCCGGCCTGGCGGTAGATGTCGATGACACCGGTGGCCTCAGCCGAATCAACGACCAGCTTGCCTAGGGCGTTGCGGATGGAGTCGCTAATTGGCTCGCCATTGGCCACGCGGTCGCCCGCATCGAGCTTGATGAGCCAGTTCTTGACCTCGGAGTAGAACCGCACGCTGTCGCGGTATTCCTCGGCGTCGGGGCTGCCCGAAGCTAGTGCCCAGGCACGCGCGAGTCTTCCAGCCTGACGTTTGAACTCATCAGCGACGGGACGCGCGTTTGGCTTCTCGGGGTCGTAGTTGCCTTCGGTTCTTGGATTGCGCAGGAAACCAGTGACATCGAGCAAGGCGCGGCGGAGGTTGGCGTCATCGATGAAAGCGGTGTTCTTCCATTCGATTCCCACAATGTCGTCGAGACGAGCCAGGAATCCCTTCGCCAGATTGAGCGCTTCCTCAACGTCCTGGCCTGTGACCTTGGTTCCGTCGTCGGAGGGGTTGAGCGTGAACTCAGCCAGCGCCTTCTCCAGGTTCTCGACCAACGGAGCATAGGCGACAAGGAGGCCATCCTGCTTGTCGCGGAACGTGCGGTTGACGCGAGCGAGGGTCTGCATCAGCAGCGCGCTCTTGAGCGAGCGGTCAATGTAGAGCGTGTGTAGCGGCGGCGCATCGAAACCGGTGAGCATCATGGACTGAACGATGGCGATTTCCAGCTCGTCGTCGACGTCCTTGATGCGGTTCTTCACGGCCTTGAGCGCACTCGGGCGGCGCATATGGACCTTGAGCTCATCCGGGTCTGACGGCGCGGCAGAGTAGATGACCTTAATTCTTCCCTTGTCATCGGCATCCGAATGCCACTCAGGGCGCAGCGCCACGATCTTGGAGTAGAGGCGTGCCGCAATGGAACGCGTGGCGGTGACAATCATCGCTTTGCCCGGTGCACCGATGAATTCCCGCATGTTTTCGCGGCGGTCTTCCCAGTGACGGACAAAGTCTTCTGCTAGGGCATCGAGGCGGTCGTCGGAGCCGTAGACGACTTCAAGGGCGGCGACAGAGCGTTGAATCCGCTCGCGCTCCAACTCATCGAGACCCGTGAGCACTTCCTCAGCGGTGTCATCAATCTCGTCATCGGTAATCCCAGCAATGCGCTTGAGTGGGATGAGGCGCGGTTCGAAATACACGGGAACGACGGCACCGTCCTCGACGGCGCGGTTCATGTCGTAGATGTCGACGTCATCACCGAAGACCTTGCGCGTATCGCGGTCCCATTCCTTGAGCGGGGTACCGGTAAACGCCAGCATGGTGGCATTCGGCAGCGCATTACGCAGGTGCTGTGCGTAACCGTCAGCCGCGGTGTCGCCAAAACCATAGTGGGAACGGTGTGCCTCGTCGACGATGACCACGATGTTGCTCCGGTCAGAGAGCAACGGGTGCTCGGTCTCACGCAACTCACCCTGGCCGTTCAAGCCAAACTTCTGGAGGGTAGAGAAGTAAATACCACCAGAGGTCTTCTGTGACAGCAGCTCACGTAATTCAGCACGCGACTCGATATTGCGCGGTGCCTCCGGCAGGATGGTGGACCGGTTGAAGGTCTCAAAGAGCTGCTCATCCAGTTCCGTGCGGTCATTGAGCACGATGACGGTCGGGCTGAGCATCTCCGACCGGCGCATGATCTTGGCGGTGTAGAGCTCCATCTCCATGGACTTGCCCGCACCCGTCGTGTGCCAGATGACGCCAGCGCGCTTGTCGCCGCGCGCCGCCGTGATCGTGGAACCCACAGCCTTGGTCACCGCGAAGTACTGGTGCGGCTTCGCTATGCGCATGACCAGGCCCTCGGCCGTGTCATCGAACGCCGTGAAGTCACTGTAGAGCTGCCCAAAACGCTCCACATTAAACAGACCATCAAGCAACAGGTCCAGCTGCGTGACCGGCTCGCCGGCCACAACCATGTTGTTGGGGTCTACCGGGCTGCCGTCCTCATCCACGTTCCACGGCGCAAAGTGGTTCCACGGAGTAAACGGCGTGCCGTACTTCGCGCTGAGGTCATCCGAAGGAATCACAATATTGGCAAAGCGGAAGGCCATGCCGAATTCCTTGACGTAGGTCTGCAGCTGGTTGTACGCGCCCTCGACGGAGGTATTCGCGCCCGTCTTCTTCAGCTCAATAAACGCCAGCGGCATGCCGTTGACGTAGCAGACCACATCGAAGCGACGCTCGCCGTCCAGGTTCGCAATGGTGACCTGGTTGAGTGACAAGTAGTCATTCTTGTGGGGCTGCGAGGACAGAAAGTAGATGGTCGGGTTCTGGATATTGCCCTCGTGGTCGATGTACTCGATACCGCGATAGCCTTCCACCAGAATCTGGTGAATGCGCCGATTCTCCGCAATCGCGGACTGTGACTTCGGCGTGATGACCTCACCGATCGCCTGGTCGAGGTACTCCTCCGGTACATCTGGGTTGAGGTTGCGCACGGCATTGCGCAAACGCCCGCGCAGCACGATGTCATTCCAGGCGTCGCGCTCGCCGGAGCCCGGCGCAAAGTCCGGGCCGTGGCCGGCCTGCCATTCCAGTTCCGCCAGGTGGTCCTGAACAATGAGTTCGAGGGATTCTTCGCTCAGCATGAGCTTCTCCTTAGGAGTTGTAGGGATAGGGGTGCTTAGCTTTCCGATGCCGCCGTGCCTGCAACGTCCGCAGCCTCCTCCGCTTCACCGACTGTGATCCGGCCGCTCATGAGTAGGGGGAGGAGCTCGTCGCGGGTGCGGGCGAGAACTTGGTTTTCATTCCGAAGCGTCGTTGCTTTTTCGACCAGCGCGTGGGCGAGCAGCCTGTACTCTGCCAAAGAACTCTCTGCGGGCCAAGGAACGGCAATTTCTTTGAGATCGCCGGCTGCAATTCGTTGGCGTCCCGAGGTACCGGTTAGCGCTTTATACCCAAATCCTCGGAACTCAGGACTAGCGATAATGGCATGGATTGCAGCGGCAGGGATGCCTTCCTTGGGACGGAAGACGATGTACTCGGTAGAGCCCATTCCCACTTCGTCATCCTCCAGGAAGTCGACAATTGCCATCTTGCCGTTCTCAAAACACGGGGTGATGCGCGCGAGAAGGACATCACCGTTTTTGAACTTGGTGCCTCCCTTAGTTGCACGGCTTGCCCAGTGGTCCACGATCAATCCGAATTCCGGAAGGTCCTTCATTTCCAGGAAACTGCATTCACCACGATGCGGCTTCGGCATGCGGGGATTGACATCAGCGATACTGGAAATTGGCTGAGTCGAACTAGCTCCGGTGCTGGTGATGGCGTGCCACTTTGCGTGTAGCAGAGCATGTATCTTTTCAATCACCAGTCGGTTTGCAACTATTTTGTCATCGAGTGCGCCTAGAACCTTTGCAATCCCAATTTGCTCCGAGAGAGGCGGAAGGTAAATCTCCAAGGCGTGGGCGTCGCTTCGATTGAGCCCAGGAACAGCGCTGTCGTTATTTAGTTCTCGTAAATGGAGCGTGTGTAGTAAGTAATAGCCGAAGCGAAGGTCACAGGCATCTGTTTCTGTTGCAAAGAATGTTGTATCGGTTGGCCAAACGGGATTGGGGCAATAGGTGAGGGAACCAATTGTTCCCTTTCTTCCGATGACTATGGACGGGACGTGTACATATGCCTCGTTGTGGCTATCGACAACACCTGCAGAAGTAACTACATCGAATTCACCTGAATGGCTGCGAGTTTTAGCGGGGAGATTCTTTCCGTAGGAAAAGGGAAGTGTCTCTCCAAGTGTGGTGGTGCGCCAATTAGAATGCATTACTTCAACCTCCCCAGCTGTTCGCGGACGACCTTGTCGAGGCGGGCGGCGTCGTCAAGCGCTGCAGTGAGCTCGCCGGTGAGGCGGGCAATTTTCTCGTCGATAGGCTCGTCGTCTTCTTCGGCCTCGGCGAAGCCGACGTAGCGGCCGGGGGTCATGGCGAAGTCGGCGTCGTGGATGTCGTCGAGCGAAGCGGACTTGCAGAAGCCGGCGATGTCTTCGTAGGCCTCGCCCTCAGGTGCGGAGGTGCGGCCGCGCCAGAGGCGGAAGGTGTTTGCAATCTTCTGGATGTCCTCGTCGCTGAAGGAGCGCTCCGTGCGGTCAATCATGTGGCCGAGCTCGCGGGCATCAATGAAGAGCACCTGGTTGGTGCGGTCGATGGTGCCTTTGGAACCGGCCTTCTTGTCCTTGGCGAAGAACCAGACGCAGACCGGAATCTGTGTGCCGCGGAAGAGCTGTGCAGGAAGTGCGATGACGCAGGAGACGATGTCGTCTTCGACCATGGTCTTGCGGATGTCGCCTTCACCGGAGGAGTTCGACGTCATCGTGCCATTAGCCATGACGACGCCGGCCTCACCCTGAGAGGTGAGCTTCGAGATGATGTGCTGCATCCACGCGAAGTTCGCATTGCGCTTGGGTGGGACGCCGTACTTCCAGCGAGTGTCTTCCTCGTTGCGCGACCAATCCTTGATGTTGAACGGTGGGTTGGCCATGACGTAGTCCATCTGCTTGTCCGGATGGATGTCGCGGGCGAAGGTGTCGGCCCAGCGCTCGCCGAGGCCAGCGGAGCTAATAGCGTGGATAGCCAGGTTCATCTTGGCCATGCGCCACGTGCGCTCGTTGAGCTCCTGACCATAGATGGCCAGAGCAGTGCGGTCCTTCTCCGTGGTTTCGAGAAACTTTTCTGCCTGCACGAACATGCCGCCCGAGCCACAGCAAGGGTCGTAGACGCGACCCTGGGTCGGCTCCAGGATTTCTACGAGAGTGCGGACGACGGGGCGCGGGGTGTAGAACTCGCCGCCACGCTTGCCCTCAGCACGGGCGAACTTCTCCAGGAAGTATTCATAGACCTCACCCAGCAAATCGCGGGCGCGCTCAGGACCCTCCGCGGTAAAGCGTGTGGTGCTGAACAAGTCGATGAGTTCGCCCAAACGACGCTGGTCAACGCTATCCGAGGCGAAGTTCGTAGGCAGGGTACCTAACAGCGACTCATTGTCCAGCATGAGCTGCTTCATCGCGTTATCGATGAGCTTGCCAATGGACTGGTACTCCTGGCCGGCGTCGGCCGTCTTACCCTTCGAGTTGTCGCGCAGGAAGGTCCAACGAGCGATGGGGTCGACCCAGAAAACGTTCTTCTCACGGTAAGCGTCGATATCCTCCAAGTCTTCCTGGATGTACTCTTCGCTATCGCCTCGCTCCTCGCCTTCAGCACGCAGCTCCGCGCGCCGGGCATCGAAAGCATCAGTGACGTACTTGAGGAACACCAGTCCTAGGACGATGTCCTTGTACTGGGATGCGTCCATGGAACCGCGCAGCTTGTCTGCTGCCTTCCATAAAGTGTCCTTGAGCTCTTTGAGGGTGGTGGCGGAGGCAGACTCGACGTTCTGCTCATCCTTGACTGAGTTAGTCATTTTTCTCCTTACATATAACGGTGTTTGTGTGTTTGAATGTTGAACTCTGTTATTAGCCTGGCGGGGATTGTCCACGAGATTCAGCGATGGTGACAGCCCCGGTACCTATCGACATGACGAGGCCGTGCTCAAGTTCATCGAGGCTATGTAACTGTTCTAAGAGCTGCTGGCGTCGTGCGCGGAGCTGGTGTTCCACCGAGCCGAGGTGCTTCGCATTCCCACGTGGAAAGACGGGGAAGTACAGCGAGCTCAGCTCCGAGGATGTGGCCTCGTTGATGGCTTTCGCTACGAGGTACGGGACGCAAACCTTCTCAAGGGGAGTCTTGCTGCGCCCGCGGAAGGTACGGCATCGTAGTGCTTGAGCCGGCGCAGTGACTAGCTTGCCGCCTTCCTCATCGATGAGCGCGCGTGGTCTTGGGCTCTTGATGAAGACCACGTCCCCTGGCTCTGTGAGGGTGCCGCGCGGTGCAATGTCTTCCAACCGGAGACGATCGATGCAACGCGCGCCCTGTGGAATGCTCCCCAGAATTTCGGGTTCACCGATGAGTTCCAGTTTTGCTACTGCTTCAGGGGCGAGATCACGTTCGGCAATGCGGGAGCCGCTGAGTTTCTGCAGTACTCCAGTGCGAGCGTTGGTTGCGGCCTTCCACGGTAGGTACTCAAGGCGCGTTGCCCCCGATTCAGCGCGCATACCAATCTTTGGCTGCGCGTCCTCCAACCCTGCTGAACTGATGTCTAATCCTGCTTGATGCGCGGTGTGCATGAGATTGGCGGCGGAGGACGTCGACGTAGAAGAAAAGACCGAGTCATCGAGAGAATGAGTACGACTGCGCCAGGCATCAGCGGCGCGAAGAATACGACCACGGACAAAGGTGTGCTTGCGCGCTTCATCCGGTGTGGTGAGCATGGTTGCCCAGTCTGAGACGAGACCGGGTGTCTTAAGGTCCGGCACGTCAGCGATAACGGCAGCAGCATCGGCAGGGTTGCCTATGGCCTTGCGATTAGGGCGCTTGAGAATCCATAGTGCGCCCTGCTGCTGTCCGCGGTCCGGAAAAATGCCTCGGGGCAGCCGTGCGCTGTAACGCAGCGGTGCAATTGCACCGGTTTCAGTCGGTGCGAGGAAGCTCCGTCGGACGACCTGCGCTAAAGAGTCCTCGATAAGCATGTCTGCGGTGGAAATGCAGAACATTGCGCCGCGCTCGTTCAGGTTGTCGAGCAAGTCCTGGAGGTGCTCGAAGTATTCGGGTGCATTCTTGAGAGGGGAAGGAGCAGCGTGGACGATGAGAGAATTCGCTGGGATCTCCTCGCTAGCGTCGATGAATTCCACGTTTCGGCACGCTAGTTCGGCCCAATAAAGAGAGTCTGGTGCGCAGTCCTTTCGATATCCGATGTTGAGCGCTAGCGTTTCCTCGAGTTCCCGGGCGAGTCCAGTGACGAAACCTAGGCTGTATTCATCAGTAGGGATGATAGGTGGAGTTGGGTCCTCTAGCGTGAGGGCTTCCGATACTGCTTGCATAGCGCGGGAAGTAAACCGGGAAGAGAGTGTTATTTGACGCTGAGCACTGAGGTCATCTGCAAGACGGGCGAGCGCGGTCGCGGGCCCGAAAGCTGCCTCGGCTACCTGCTCTGCGGCTTGTGCGATGTCAGCTTCAGGGTCATCAGAAGGAATGTTGTCTGCTGCGCGCTGGTACGCCGCGGTAAGAGAGTCGATTACTGCAGCAGAGGGCGAAAAATCCTGAGGGGAGAGAGCCGTGTTGCAGTTTAAAAGGCCCAAGGCCGCGCGTGCCGGATTGTGGAGCAGCATTCGGTAGAGCGAAGAATAGAAGAGGGCATCTTCAACGGCTGTGTCGCGGCGGCCGAGCTTAGTTGCTCGCAGCCAGTCTTGAATTTCGGTGATGGCGTAGTAGGGGTGGCCATCATGTTCTCCGTAAGGGGAGGGGAAGGGCGTGATGGATTCTGAGTTAAAGCGCTGAATCCACTCGTTGACCGCGGGGCGCGTAACGCCGGTCAGCCGGGCGACATCGGCGAGTGTCAGTGTTGCGGTCACTTGAGGCCTCCTTTCATAGGGTAGTGATGGGGAATAAGGGTGAGCGGTCATTGCTGATTGCTCTGCCCAATACGTTAAACGAACTCGAGTGGAGTGCCCAGCTTTTAGTCTGTTAATCGTCCTGAAGGGGTCTTAAGGCTGGGTAATTCAAACTACAAGAGTGTCGCCCAAGAGTGGTTCGGTTTTCGTGGGGATCGGGCTTCAAAAGCGCATGACTTGCTGACGTGTTCGGTCAGGTTCGGTGCTAAAGCGGGGGATTGATGTGCACTTTGTGGCCGATTTCCTGCTGGTGAACGTGTTGGCTCGGGCTGTCTGTCGACGTCGATATGTGCATGGTTATCGTCTCCGCGCTGAGTATGTTCGACAACAAGCTGGCTCCGTTCTGGAACGAGGGCAAGGCCCTTGAGCGGGAGCGAGGCCACTAGAAGCTATGCTTAATCACCTCTGAGGAAAGGAGGTGACGGTATGGCTGACCGCCGCATGTGGAAAATGTCGCCGGAGCGGCTGCAAGAGCATTTGAAATTGCGTAGCCGGGCATCGCGCATTCCCGATAAAAAGAAGGAACAGTCCAAGAAGGCCTGCCGGAACTCCCGGCGGGCCTTTCCGCTTTTCGGTGCAGAAAACTATTGGGTTATCCCCAACCGTTTGACTTTACCCAACGTTAACTATTAAAGTTAACGACAGGTTAACAATTAGCAAACGGGACAATAATCCGAGAAAGGGGATAACAATGAACCAGTTTGAAACCCTGCGCCAGGATCTGCACGAGAACTACGGCCACGAGTACACGGCCGCGGAAATCGATGCCAAGCTCGATGAGGTTATTGCCAAGCACACCAAGAAGGCGGAGCTCGATGAATTCGTGCCGCTTTTGGTGGAGCGTGAGGTGCGCGACTACTTCGGTGCTCACCGCCTGCACGTTCGCTTTGCTGCCGGTACCAATAATGCGCTGGCCCAAGCTGCAGCGGAACTGACCCGCAAGCACGCCGGCGATGCCCTCTTTGTAGATACCGCCGTTGCTCACCCAGAAAACGAAGCGGAAGGCCACCTTGCCCACGTCATGAACGAGCGCGGCATGGGTGAGGCCCCGAATAAGTACCTCGACGAGGTGCGCACGGTAGCGATGCCGGATTACATCGTGTTCTTGGGCCGCGAGGTAGAGCGCGATGAGGCGGGCAAGGACATCAAGATTTGGGATATTCCTGCTGCGGATACCGTGGAGGAGGCGCGCGAATTGGCTGATGACCTCGAAGCTCGCGTGCTCTACATGCTCAACAAGCTAGGTATCGATCCGGTGACCGAGCCGGTCAACGCCTAGAAGCGATACGGGTTGGGCAGCTGGGAGGAGACGTTATTATTAGCCACCCAGAAGCCCGCAAACCTATAGGGCATGTAGTGCGTGCCCATACCGGGGCGCCATTCCGGCGTGCCCAACAGTGGGGGAGTTTTGCGGTCGCGCTGCGGATATAGCCGTTCTGGCAGCGCGCCCACCATGGGGTGGTAGTCCTCGAGGACGCGAGCGAAGGCGGAGTCGAAGTCTTCCCGCGACAGTTCCTGGGACAGGTCATTGATGCGCTGCGTTATCTGGCGCAAGCTGGCGTTGTCGGGCTGGCGGGAGAGGGCCGCTTGGGCGTCGCCAAGCAGCCATTGCACCTCGTCCGCGCGCACCGCAGTATCACCGGCGCAGAAATTTTCCAGGGAATCTATCTGCGCCGCGGCCGTATTGATCTGCTTGAGCGCTTTGTATGCCTCCTTGATGGAGGCAGCGTGCAGGGAATAGTCCTGGATGTTCTCCAGCGCCTTGAGCGTCGGCCGCGCATCGGTGTACTGATTGACCAGAGAGCGCCACTGTACCTTCAGGTAGTCGCCCGCTAAGGGGGAATGCAGGGCGTCAATCCGTGCCTCCGTGCGCTTGATGAGTTCCTCAGCCCCGTCGCGAGCGCCCTTAATATAATCGAAGCGCGTGCGCACTCGGGCGCGGCGGATGAACAAGTAGGTAATGAGGCCAACCGCGCCCAGAACTACGAGCACCATAGTCGCTGCGATGAATACGGACCACGTGGGCACATCCTGCATAGATTGCCGGCGCACGGTAGTATCCGCGGCGGCGCGAGTGGCCAAGATCATGCCGACGGTATAGTCATCGTCCGCCAGCGCCGGCCGCATCTGGTCCAAGATGCCGTCCACGCGGCCCTCGTCATAAATCTTGATGTCCTGGCACACCTCTGTGCCGCAGTGCACGGCCATGCTATTGGGTTCGAAACCTACCGCGATGACGAGGACATTTTTCTGTAGCCCACTTCCGTTGATGAAATGCGGATGCTCGCGTTCCAAGTCATGGAATAGAGTGCGGGAAAATTCCTCGCCCGAATTCGGATACGTAGCGTAGAGGACCTCGTGCACGGAATCCGGCAAATGCATGGACTGTGCTTGCGATTTGATGGCCTCTTCGTCCGAAGTGCTGAGGATTTGGGCGTGGTCCAGAAACTCCACCGCGGGCTTTTCCTCTGCGAAAGCGACGGGCGCGCTGGCTACAGCGAGAAGACCTACTGCTGCCGCGCAAGGAACCCATCTCATGATGTTCCATAATACGGGCTCCGCGTGTAAACCGTAGTACATATGCAAAAGCAACTACGCTAAATCGCTGACTACTGTTTATACCGTTTGGAGAATCGAAGCTATCGTGACTGCCAACAACACCCAGGCCCATGAGCCCCTGCAGCGCATCCTGCTGCCTAAGCGCGGCGAGCCCTTTGATGTGCGGATGCTCTACCTCATCGAAGCCGAGCAAAACCGCGAACGCCTCAGCTGGTTTAACCGCACCTCCGTTACCATCCCGGCCGGTGAGGAAGCCTCTTTTGAAACCTACTTCAATGCCTTCCCAGCCTCCTACTGGCGCCGCTGGTCCCAGCTGCGCTCCGTAATCCTCAGCCTGGACATTGAGGGTCAAGCAAATATTTCCCTCTACCGCTCCAAGCAGGATGGCCAGCGCATTTCCGTGGCCAACCACCTGGTAGGCACCGGCCACCACGAGTTTGAGCTGCCGCTTAAAAACTTCGAGGACGGCGGCTGGCTGTGGTTCGATATCACCGCCGAGCAGGAAACCACGCTTGCCGACGCCGCCTGGTGCTCCCCCCACGCCCCCGGCCCACAGCTGCTGCCGAACGGCACCGAGCAGCCGGCGCAGGACAAGCGCGTGGCGGTTGGCATCCCCACCTTTAACCGCCCGACTGATGCCGTGGCAGCGCTCAAGGCACTGGCCGAAGACCCGGTAGTAGACGAGATCATCGACTTCGTCCTCATGCCGGATCAAGGCAACCAGCACCCGGCCGATGAGCCGGGTTACGACGAGGCAGTGGCCCACTTTGGCGAGCGCTTCCGCGAATTCCGCCAGGGCAACCTGGGCGGCTCCGGCGGCTACTCCCGCATCATGTACGAGGCGCTGGAAAATACCGAATCGCCCTTCATCCTGTACATGGACGATGACATCGCCATCGAGCCGGACTCCGTGCTGCGCGCGGTCCAGGCGGCCCGCTACGCGGCTAAGCCCATTATCGTCGGTGGCCAGATGCTCAACCTGCAGGAGCGCTCCCAGCTGCGCACTACCGGCGAGCAGGTTAACCGTGCCGATTTCATGTGGGGCGCGGCGCCGCACGCCGTCTACGACCACGACTTTGCCAAGTACCCACTGCGCGCCATCGGCACCCGCGAAACGCACCTGGATCCGAAGAAGTATGATTCCCGCGCGCTGCACCGCCGCGTTGACGTGGAATACAACGGCTGGTGGATGTGTCTCTTCCCGCGCATCGTGGCAGAAACCAACGGCCAGCCGTTGCCGCTGTTTATCAAGTGGGACGATACCGAGTACTCCCTGCGCGCAGCGCGCAACGGATTCCCCACGGTGACCTGGCCGGGCGCCGCTATCTGGCACATGGCCTGGGCCGACAAGGACGATGCCATTGACTGGCAGGCCTACTTCCACCTGCGCAACCGCCTCATCGTTGCCGCGATGTACCACGAGGGACCGGCCAAGGGCATTACCAAGTCCATCTTTAAGTCCACCCTCAAGCACACCATGTGCATGGAATACTCCACCATGGCCATCCAAATTGAGGCCATGCGAGACTTCCTGGCCGGACCGGACCATCTCTTCGACATCCTGGAGTCTTCGCTGCCGCGCATCGCGCAGATCCGCAAGAACTACTCCGATGCCGTCATCCTGGAATCCGCCGATGAGCTCCCAGCTCCCACCGGCGCGCCGGGCGTGCCCACCCGTAATATCGGCGGCCGCCTGGCCAAGATTAAGAAGATCCCGTGGGCCATCAAGGGCCTCAAGCACCTCGTCAGTAAGGAAGACGCTGCGCACCATGAGGCGCCGCAGCTAAACCTCACCCCGGACGAGGCCCGCTGGTTCACCTTGTCCCGCGTAGATTCGGCCACCGTCTCCACCGCGGGTGGCACCGGCGTCGCCTTCCGCAAGCGTGATCGCGACCTAGCCAAGGACCTCGTGACCCAGACCCGCGAGCTGCTGAAGGAAATCGAGGAGAACTTCGACGACCTGCGCGCCGAATACCGCGCGGCACAGCCGGAGCTGACTTCGCGCGAGTCCTGGAAGAAGGTCTTCGATGCCCAATAAGCTTTCCGTAGCAGAATCGCGCGTCCTCGAATCCATCCAAAATGCGGCCTTCGACGTGCCCGGTGTGCTTCCCACCGCCCGCGGGCTTAGCCACTGGGGCGAGCATGCCTTGGGCTGGATGGGCAGCGCTGCGGTAGGGGCGGGCATCGACAAGCGCCGCCGCGAAGGCTGGATCCGTGTTGGAGCCGCCGCCTTCCTCGCGCACGCCGCCAGCGTGGTGCTCAAGCGCATCGTGCGCCGCAAGCGCCCGGATTATCCCTACGTGCGCGTGGGTGTAAAAACGCCCTCCAAGCTCTCCTTTCCCAGCTCGCACGCGACTTCGACCACCGCATTCCTGGTGGCGGTAAGCCGCCTTACCGGCCGCAAGGCGCCTCTTCTCGGCGTGCCGGTAATGATGGCATCGCGTATGGTGCTCGGAGTGCACTACCCAACAGATACGGCCGTGGGTGCGGCCATCGGCGCTGCTACCGCGGAGGTCGTGATGAAAGGAATGAAGCATGAGTGATGATGGAAACCAGCACTTTTTCCATTCGGAACCGCACACCTCTGGCGTAGACACCGGCCGCAAGCGCAAGCCGCCGAAGAATCTTGCCGATGGCATGATTAAGGCCCTGCGCCCCAAGCAGTGGGTCAAAAACGTCCTGGTGCTGGCCGCCCCCGCCGCGGCCGGCGCCGAAGCGCTGTTCCATGGCCGCGTGCTTCTCGACGTCCTCTTGGCCTTCGTCGTCTTCTGCCTCGGTGCTTCCTCCATTTACCTGATTAACGATGCGAAGGATTGGCGAGAGGACCAAGAGCATCCGACCAAGCGCTTCCGCCCGATTGCCTCGGGTGTGCTACCGATCAAGCTCGCCTATGTCATGGCCGTGGTGCTCATCTGCCTGTCCATCGGCTTGTCTTTCCTCGCTACGGCCGGGCCGCAGCTGGCTATCGTGATGGCGATTTATATCGCACTGCAGTTGGGCTATTGCTTTGGCTGGAAGCATATGCCGGTGATCGATATTGCGCTGGTGTCCTCCGGCTTCATGCTGCGCACCATGGCCGGTGGCGTAGCCGCAGGCATCGAGCTTTCCCAGTGGTTCCTGCTGGTGGCGGCCTTCGGCTCGCTGTTTATGGCCTCCGGCAAGCGCTACTCGGAGATCCTGTTGGTAGAACAGACTGGCGCGAAAATCCGCAAATCCCTGGAGGGCTATACGCCCACCTACCTGCGCTTCGTGTGGACCCTAGCCGCCACCGCAGTGGTCATCTGCTACACCTTGTGGGGCTTCGAGCTCGCTAACGACGCCCAGACCGGTGGCGTGTGGTACCAGATTTCCATGGTGCCGTTTACTATCGCCATCCTGCGCTACGCGGCCGATGTGGACCGCGGCCAGGGCGGCGCACCGGATGAGATTGCACTCGAGGACCGCACTTTGCAGGTTCTCGCCTTGGCCTGGCTCGCCTGCATCGCAATGGCGGTTTATATCATGCCGTTGTTCTAGACACAGCGGAATCGATATAGAAATTTTCTGCGGGGCTGATAAACTTTCTCCCCGTGCTTAACACCGACCACAAGAGTATCGCCCGCTGGAGTGCCCCAGCGGTCGTTCTTGTGATCGGTGTTTTATCTTTCTGGGGCGGCTTCGCTCGCCGCTGGATTTCCGATGACGGCCTCATCGTCCTGCGTACCGTGCGCAATCTCGAAGCTGGAAACGGGCCCGTGTTCAATATGGGCGAGCGCGTGGAGGCCAATACTTCCACGCTGTGGCAGTACCTCATCTTCCTCGTGCGCTGGGTCTCCCACGCAAACCTGGAAGGCATCGCGATTTACTTGGGCCTCTTCTTGGCGGTAGCAGCAATGGTTGTCGGCACGGGGGCGTCGGCAAGCATGCGCTCTGGCGCCGTCCTTCCGGCCGGCGCACTTGTGTATGTGGCCCTGCCACCGGCCCGCGACTTCTTTACCTCCGGCCTGGAATGGGGCCTGTGCATCTTCTACCTTGCGGTGCTGTGGTGGCTGTTGTTGCGGTGGTCGCGCCCGCGTCGCCACTCCGGGAGCAATAGCGACGCCTATTGGCTCGCCTTCTGGGCCGGGCTGTCCTGGCTGGTGCGCCCAGAGCTCGCTCTGTACGGCGGCCTGGTGGGAATCGTGCTGCTCGTATCCCACCGCTGGTGGAAGATTCTTGCCGTCGCAGTGCCGCTGCCGTTGGCCTATGAGATTTTCCGCATGGGTTACTACGGCCTACTGACCCCGCACACGGCCGTGGCCAAGTCCGCGGCCGGTTCCGAATGGGGCAAGGGCTTTACCTACCTGGCGGACTTTGCCGGACCGTACTGGCTCTTCCTGCCGCTCATCGTGCTGGCCATTGCCGGTCTATGGAAGGCGGACCTGCGGCCCACTGCTCTGCGCTCCACCGCCACTGCCACGTATCTTTTTGTGGGCGCGGCGCTCATCCATACGCTCTACGTCTTGCGCGTGGGTGGAGACTTTATGCACGGCCGCATGCTGCTGCTGCCACTTTTTGCGATTCTGCTTCCGATCTTTGTCGTTAGCGTACGCATGTGGATCGTTTCCGTCCTCTGTGCGGTGTGGGCGCTGGTTATCGTTCTGCGCGGGCATCCGGTGGATCGCAGCATCTATGCGGATGAAATTTCCATCGTGGACGAGCGCGATTTTTGGACCTATGCCACCCAGCGCCAGGATCCTCCTATGCGGGCCGAAGAGTTCCTCGGCGCCAAGTTTATGGAGGACTACCAGGAGGGCATCGACGAGCTAGAGGCGGGCGACGCCATGACCTTCCGCTATATCAAGGGCGAAGATAGGTTCTCGTGGACGGCCACGCCTGCGGACCCTTCGCGCACCGATCCGCCGACCGTTTACCTGCTCAATTTGGGCCTGTCTTCCATGAATGCGCCGCTGGATATTCGCGTGCTGGACAATATCGGCCTCAGCAACCCTTTGGCGGCGCGCCAGCCGCGCATCGAGGGCGGGCGCATTGGGCACGACAAGAGCTTGGATATGTCGTGGCAGGTGGCAGATTCCGCCGCCGATATCGACGAGATCCCGGCGTGGATTGATAAGTACGAGGCGGCCAAGGCTCGCGCCGCGCTTGCCGACGCCGATTTTCAGAAACTCTTCGCCACATACAGGGAACCCCTAACTTGGGACCGTTTCTGGAAAAATATTAAATTCTCTCTGACCGATGGTCGGACCCTCACTTTTTCTTCTGATCCCTCTGACTACCTGCGCTAATTCCTTTAGATGCAGACTTTAGGGGGAACCTAAGTTACACTATTCTGTGACATTGTTATCGATCCGTGGCGTTAACGGTATACAGGTTCCGGACGATAGAACTTAGTGACAATCACCGAGTAGTTTGAAGGAGAAAGATGACTGCATCCATCAAGGGTCGCGTCCTTTCAGTCATCATGGCAGTTGCCGTAGCTTTGGGCCTGGCCGTCGTGGCAGGGTCCCAGCCGGCAGAGGCAGCCAACCGCGACTGGCTGCGCCGTGACGCCACTGGTACGTGTGAGTGGGACAAGGTCGGCTGGTGGGTCCAGCGTTGCGACGTATGGTCCCAGGCAATGGGCCGCACCATTCCGGTGCAGGTTCAGCCGGCAAAGCGTGGCGGCAATGCTGCCCTTTACCTGCTAGATGGCCTGCGTGCCACCGATCGCACTAACGCATGGGTAAATGACGTTAATGCTGCCAAGACCTACGAGCCGCACAACATCACCCTCGCTATGCCCGTCGGTGGTGCTGCTTCCTTCTACGCTGACTGGCAGGGTCCTGCTACCTACGACCTGGAAAATCCGGTCAACTATAAGTGGGAGACCTTCCTGACCAGCGAGCTTCCTGGCTACTTGGAGCGCAACTTCGGTGTTGCCCGCAACAATAACTCCATTGCTGGCCTGTCCATGGGCGCCGGTGCCGCCCTGACCCTGGCTGCAAAGCACCCGAACCAGTTCCGTCAGGCGCTGTCCTACTCTGGCTTCCTGACCACCACGGTCCCAGGCGCTCAGACCATGATGCGCTTTGCCATGCTGGATGCGGGCGGATTCAACATCAACGCTATGTACGGTTCCCTGTTTAACCCGAAGCGTTTCCAGAACGATCCGCTGCTGCTTATTCCGAAGTTGCGCAATACCAACCTGTACATCTCCGCAGCTTCTGGTGTCCCAGGCGCCGGCGATAGCCACTACCTTCCGGAGCACCAGGCCGCCGGTGCCGCGCTCGAGTTCGGCTCGAATATCACCACCCGCGTGTGGGAGGGAGCCGCTCGCCTGCAGGGCCTGAACCCGACCGTGGACTACCCGGCACAGGGTCTGCACAACTGGGAGCAGTTCGGCTACCAGCTCAACCGCTCTAAGCCACAGGTGCTTAACGTCATGAACGCTTGGTAATTCTTGCGGCCGAATCCCCTTTCTTAAGGAAAGGGGATTTTCTTTTGCGAAGGGTATCGAACAAATATACGTCTAACTATTGCGGGCGTCTCGGCATTGCGCTAATCTAGGCGTGTCAGTTCGATTGGGTGTGCGAAATTATTCAGAGGGGGAGCTTTCGTGACTACTGCTACCGCACCACCAAAACAGGCGTATTTTTCTACCAATGACATGGAAGACACCGTGTGTGTCATGGCCATGGTGCAAAGAATTCAATCATGGCAACTGTTCCAGGCAGTGCTGCCACAGTTAGAAGACGACGTTGATTGCACACTGGCCGTTTTGTCCAAGAGACTCGGTCTTTCGCGATGGCGGGTATCAAGTGCAATCCAAGCCCACTTTCGGATGCGCGAACTGCCGCTTACTACCGCAGTGCAAACGGAACACTGGATTTTGGACCTTCCGCGACTCCAAGTTATTGACGTGGAATTGCGTCCCCTCGGCGAGGACGAAGCGCAGATCCAACTAGTTGATGCGGCCTTGGCAGATTTCCTCACGCCCAAAGACCCGGGACAGCACGTGCCGACGGAACCGGAAATCCGAAATTTCCTGCGTGGATTCATTGATGGGCTGCTGAAGCCAGATTTATCGGCGCAGATCGAGCGCGCAGTGTCGGTGTCCTATTCGGGTGGACAGGCCACGATTGTGTTGAAGACAGATAAGGCCACTGCGGCGGCAATTTCTAGACATATTGATAAAGCGGCAGCACAAGAGGGGGTTTCAACGGCGGAGGCGCTGGAAAGTCTGATCTTCAACCGCACTAGTACCAAGGTGGTGATTAACACCTATCGCACCGGGGAGGATCCTTCCCGCGTCTTCATTCCTAGCGCAGGATGGTGCGATCTGGGGGAGGACCTGGCCCATGACTCTGCGGTGCGAACTCTTACCGCCGAGGACGTCAAAAAGTATGTTCCCTCAGAAGAAATCCGCGCCTGGGTGCAGGGACGCGACGCGACCTGCCGGTGGCCAGGGTGCTCGATGCCAGCACACTATTGTCAATTGGATCATCGCGTGGAGTACGGCGACAAAGGACCTACCAGTGTGGGAAATCTGGTGAGCTTGTGTCAGCATCACCATAACGTGAAGACGGATGGTCGGGTGCGATACATCATGGACCCGTTTACCGGAGATATTGTCTGGATGTTTGAGGATGGCACTTATGAGGTGGATCGAGCGGCAGGTCCATTGGCGCCCCGGAGTATTCATTGGAAACTGACGTGGGAGCGATTCCTCATGCTCAGGAGGGGTTCATTGCAAGGTATGTGAGTTGGGACTATACAGGGGCGCATGTTCGCTATTGAGAATCCAAACACAGGCAAGAGTGAAGACCAGTTTGAACGTATCGATGATTCGCAGCGCGATGACATCCTAGACCGCTCCACCGCGGCCTACGAGGCATGGCGTAGCACTCGCATCGAGGAGCGTGCTGCGGTTTTGTCCCGCGCAGCTGACCTTTATGAAGAGCGCATTGATGAGTTAGCAGATCACATCGGCCGCGAGATGGGCAAGCTGACCCGTTGGGCCAAGGCCGAGGTACAGATTGTTGCCGATATTTACCGCTATTACTCCGAGCATGCGCACGAGCTGCTTGCCGACGAGTACCTGCCGGCACAGAATGCCGACAAGACCGTAGTGCGCAAGGAGCCGATCGGTCCACTGCTGGGCATCATGCCGTGGAACTTCCCGTACTACCAGGTAGCCCGCTTCGCGGCGCCTAACCTGCTGCTGGGTAACACCATTGTGCTCAAGCACGCTTCCATCTGCCCGCTGTCTTCCCAGGCATGCCAGGACATCCTGGAAGAGGCTGGTCTGCCGAAGGACGCGTACATCAACATCTACGCTTCCGGTTCCCAGATGGATGCCTTTGTAGCGGATAAGCGTATCAAGGGTGTTTCGCTGACCGGCTCGGAGGGCGCAGGTGCTGCCGTGGCCAAGACCGCCGGTGAAAATTACAAGAAGTCCGTGCTGGAGCTAGGCGGCAACGACCCGTTCCTGGTTATTGATGATGAGAACCTGGAGTGGGTCCTGGATCAGTACAACCTGATCCGCATGTACAACACCGGCCAGGCCTGCAACGCACCAAAGCGCCTCATCGTTCTGGAGGACTTCTACGACCGCACCGTGGAGTACCTGGAAAAGAAGATTGGGGACATGAAGGTCGGCACTTATGACGACGAGAATGCCGACATTGGTCCGCTGTCCTCCATCGGTGCTCGCGATGAGATTGTGGAGCGCCTGGAAAAGGCCGCGGCCAATGGTGACGCCAAGATTCGCGTAGGCGGCAAGAAGATTGACCGCGAGGGCGCCTACATGGAGCCTGCGCTGCTTACCGACGTCGACCCATCCACCGACGTAGGCTGCAACGAGATCTTCGGCCCTGTGGCTATTGTTTACAAGGCCAAGGATGTTGAAGAGGCTATCGAGATTGCCAATAACTCGGAGTATGGTCTGTCCAGCTCCGTCTGGGGCACCGACCTGGATGCCGCGTTCGAGGTGGCAAACCAGCTCAACGATGGCATGACGTTTGTCAACGAGGCGTCGGTAACCGCAGCAGGCCTGCCTTTCGGTGGTGTGAACCGCTCCGGCTACGGCCGCGAGCTGGCACGCTGGGGCGTCGGCGAGTTTGTCAACGAGCACCTGTACCGCGTGAGCGGACAGGATAATCCGGGCAACTCCCCGGCCATGTAGCGGCGTGTCAGTCTAGCGTAAGTCTCAAGTTCAACTTAAACTTGAGCACACGATAGACAGCTCACGCCGCAGGCATCGGTCCGGGGGAGGGGAACCCTCGGAAAGGTACCGCGGCAAATCTTCAAGGACGTTTACCTATGCGCAAAAGCACTTCCCCGAGTAAAGCTCGCAAGGGCCTTGCAGTGGCCGCAGTACCTACCGCTATTGCCGTGGGTTTGGCTCTGCTGCCAAACGCCACCGCACAATCTTCCGTAGGCGATCTCTCTTCCGCAATCGGCGGCGATTCCAGCCTGTCCGATCACTTCGCACCGAAGGATCCGCCCGCCCGCACCCCGCTGAACACCGAATACCCGGATGTTAAGGGCCTGCCGGAGGGCGTGAAGATCAACCGCGTGGAGTACCTGACCAACCGCCACCTGATGGTCTACATCAAGTCCGCGGCTATGCCGGACAAAGAGCAGAAGGTGCAGATCCAGCTGGCTCGTGACTGGTACTCCCACCCGGAAAAGAAGTTCCCAGAGGTATGGGCGCTCGACGGCCTGCGTGCACGTGACGATGAGTCCGGCTGGACCATCGAGACCAATATTCTGAACCAGTACGCTGACCGTAACGTCAACCTAGTTATGCCGGTAGGCGGCGAATCTTCCTTCTACTCGGACTGGGAGCAGGCAGACCGCGGTAAGCGCTACATGTGGGAGACCTTCCTCACCAAGGAATTGATCCCCATCTTGGATAATGAGTACCGCTCGAACCACAAGCGTGCGGTCACCGGCCTGTCCATGGGCGGCACGGCCGCGATGAACTTGGCTGAGCGCAACCCGCACCTGTTCAACTTCGTGGGTTCCTTCTCCGGTTACCTGGACACCACTACGCGCGGCATGCCGGAAGCCATCATGGCTGCGCAGCGCGATGCCGGCGGCTATGATTCCCGCAAGATGTGGGGCGAGCCAGGTTCTCAAAACTGGATCGACCACGATCCGAAGCTGGGCATTGAAAACCTGAAGGACATGAAGGTCTATGTCTCTGCAGGTTCGGGCAAGGATGACTTTGGTAACGCCAACTCCGTAGCCAAGGGTCAGGCCAACCTTGCCGGTATGGGCTTGGAGGTCATTTCCCGCATGTCCACCCAGACCTATGTGGACTACGCAAAGCGCGCCAAGATTAACCCAGTGATTAAGTTCCGCCCATCCGGCGTGCACAGCTGGGAATACTGGCAGTTTGAGATGCAGCAGGCATGGCCCTACATCGCAGATGCCCTCGAGATGGACAAAGCTGATCGCGGTGCGGACTGTGAGGCCATCGGCGCCATCGCCAAGGAAACCAAGAGCGGCGTCATTGGCTCTTGCTTGAATAACGAGTACGACGTCGCCAAGAAGGGCAAGGCCCAGGACTTCGAGTCTGGTACCGCTTACTGGTCCCCGGATACCGGTGCGCACGCCCTCTTCGGCCGTATTGGTGCTCGCTACGCCGAGATCGGTGGACCTACCTCCTGGCTGGGCTTCCCTAAGACCGGCGAGTCTAAGACCCCGGACGGCAAGGGTCGCTTCGTGCACTTCGAGCACGGCTCCATCTACTGGTCCCCGGAGACCGGTGCTTGGGAGATTACCGGCGATATGTTCCAGGCCTGGGGCAAGAACGGCTACGAAAAGGGCGACCTGAAGTACCCGACCGGCTCGGTTAAGAAGGTCGGCGAGGGCTACATGCAGGAATTCCAGGATGGCGTCCTGACCCGTAACCCGGATGGCTCCAACCAGGTAGTCCACGGTGCTATCGGCGCCAAGTACAAGGACATGGGCGGCGCTGAATCTGCGCTCGGCTTCCCGACGTCCGGTGAGAACGCCGTCAACGGCGGCTTCTTCCAGACCTTTGAAAAGGGCAGCATCTACTGGTCCCCGAAGACTGGCGCGCACTACATCCTAAAGAGCAAGATCATGGACCGCTGGGGCCAGGCTGGCTGGGAGCAGGGCGAGTTCGGCTGGCCTACTTCTGACTATTCCGAGATTGCCGCTGGCGGCCTGAGCCAGGAATTCCAGCACGGCAAGATCAGTGAGGTCCTCGGCCAGGTTCGGGCCGAGAAGAAGTAGCTATGCGCAAGCTAGTAGTTGTGGGCGCGGCGCTGTGCTTGGGTCTTGCGGGCTGCGATTCCGCCACGGTGGATAGCGAACCGCCGCAAGAGACCGAGGTCGCGCCCCTCGAGCGCGAGTCCGAGGCCCCTTCCTCTTCTTCGGAGAGTGCCACCTCTAAGTCGCAAGAAGACCGCGGTGCGCGCGAGATCTCTGAAATCCCGTCCGCTGAGGTGCCGGAACCGGACGCCAAGTACTTGGACAAGCTCAAGGACGCCGGCGTTAACGTCGATGGCGTAGAGGATCAGCTCCTTGGCGCTGGAAAGGCGGCCTGTGACGAGAATGAGGTCACCATTTCTGCGGTTGCCGGCCAGCTCATCGAGCAGCAGCGCACCACGCTGAGTTTTGAGGAGCTTTCCCAGCTCATCAAGGATTCCGCGCGTTCAGGGATTTGCTAGGTTTAGCTGGTACAACTAATCCATGCGAAAAACTATTACCGTTGTCGCGGCCCTCGTCGTATTAGCTGTCATTGGCGTGGGCGCGTCGCGTTACCTCAACCAAGGCACTGATTCCCCGGCTCCGCACACCACGGAGCAGGCCGCGCCGCCGCAACCGCAGCAGCCTGACTGGTGCCCCCGTGTGGAGTTCATTTCTGCCCCGGGTACTTGGGAGTCCGCGGCTGACGACGACCCCATCAATCCTTCTGCCAACCCGCGCTCGTTCATGCTGTCTATTACGAAGCCGTTGCAGGAGGCCTACGGGGACGATGTGAAGGTCTGGACCCTTCCCTATACCGCGCAATTCAAAAATATTAATGCGCAACATGAGATGAGCTACGACGATTCCCGCACTGAGGGAACCGCCAAGATGAATGACGAGCTGCGTAGCGTTCATCAAAGCTGCCCGGCTACCAAGTTCATTCTGAGCGGCTTTTCTCAGGGTGCGGTGATTGCTGGCGACGTTGCCGATGAGATTGGTGGCGGCCAGGGCGTGGTTCCGGCGGAAAACATCGCAGGCGTGGCCCTTATCGCAGACGGCCGCCGCCAAAATGGCGTCGGGCAAAACCCAGGCCGCAAGGTGGGTGGCGTCGGTGCAGAAATTGCCCTTCAGCCCGTATCCGGATTGGTGCAGCCCATCGTGCCGGGTGCTTCCATGCGTGGTGCGCGCCAGAATGGGTTCGGTAGCCTCGCGGATCGCACCTTCCAAATTTGCGCGCCCAATGATTCGGTGTGTGATGCCCCGCCTAACGTGACCAATGCGCTAGAGCGCGCGCAGGGTTTGATTGCTGCGAATGGCGTGCATGCGCAGTACGCCTCCAATAGTGGCGTTATCGATGGCACGACTGCCAACCAGTGGGTAGTGGGCTGGGCCCGCCAGCTTATCGACGCCGCGTAACAACCATTCCCCCAACTCCGATAGTTTTATTAACGAAACCATTTACCTAAGGAGAATCGATGGATCTGAAAGCGCAGATGGGGCAGTTCTTAGCGCCCGAGTTCACCTTGGCCCAGTTGGCAGAGAAGCTCTTCCAGGCGGAGACCGACCCAGACCGCGTGGTCATGCGCCAGTGGATCTACGGTGAGGAAGAAACCTGCCGGGAGCTTACCCGCGCACAGGTTAATAACCGCATCAAGGTGGTGGCGGCGCGCCTGCAGCAGGTGGCAGAGCCCGGTACCCGCGTGGCCATCTTGGCTGGTAATTCACCGGAATACGTCTTCGGTTTCTTGGGGGCCCTTTATGCGGGCATGGTGCCGATTCCGCTGTATGACCCCAACGAACCGGGGCACTCGGACCACCTCAAGGCCGTATTTGGTGACTGTGACCCGTCCATCGTGGTGACTAACCGCGTATCGGCGGCGGCAGTGCGCCGGTACTTTTCTGCTCAGCGCGAGCGCCCGCGCATCATTTCCCTTGATGTCCTGCCGGATTCTTTGGCTTCCTCCTGGACTCCCGTGGAGGGAACCGCAGAGGATACTGCGTTCCTGCAGTACACCTCCGGTTCCACCCGCACCCCGGCCGGCGTGGAGCTCACCAATCGCGCGATTATCACCAACGTGGCGCAGATTTTCCAGGCCCTGCAGCTGCAGATGCCGGCCCGCATCGTTTCTTGGCTGCCGATGCACCACGATATGGGCATCATCTTGGCCGTATTTGTCACCATCTTGGGCCTCGACTTCGAGGTGATGACCCCGCGCGATTTCATCCAGCACCCGGATCGCTGGGTCCGGCGCGTGACAGCCGGCAAACAGGCCACCTATACCGCTATCCCGAACTTTGCCTTGGAACTTGCCGCGCGCCACGCCAAGGACGCGGATTTCTCCCACGTGGACGGCATCATTATTGGTTCCGAGCCGGTGACGGAATCGGCCGTGGACTCCTTCCTCGATGCCTTCAGCGTGGACCGTTCCGTACTGCGCCCGGCCTACGGTCTGGCAGAGGCAGCACTTATTGTGTCTACCCCGCAAACTGACAAGCGCCCGGTCATCGCGCACTTTAACCGCGCGGAGCTGGCCGCAGGTCGCGCCGTCATTGAGGATAAATCCGAAGATACCGTTGCCTACGCCTCCAATGGACAGTGCGTGCCGCACCAGCACCTCGCCATTGTGGATCCGGAAACTCGCACCGAGGTGAAGGACGGCGTTATCGGAGAAATCTGGGTCCACGGTCCCAATATGGCCACCGGCTACCTCAACCGCCCAGAGGAAACTGCTGCGACCTTCCGCAATACGCTGGGTGAGCGCCTGCAGGATGGCCTGCCGGAAGACGATTACTGGATGGCCACCGGAGACTTGGCAACCATCGTGGATGGTGAGCTGTACATTACGGGCCGCCTGAAGGATCTCATCGTCATTGCTGGGCGCAACCATTATCCGCAGGATATTGAGGGCACGGTGCAAGCAGCTTCCGCACAGGTTCGCCCGGATTCCGTTGCAGCCTTTTCCGTGGAAGGCAATGATTCTGAGTCCCTCGTCCTGCTGGTGGAGCGCGCCGATGATGCGCAGCCGTCCGGCGATGCCGAGGCAACCGAGGCCATTCGCACCGCGGTCACTGCCCACCATGGCATTACTCCGGATGACATCGTGTGGAAGGCACCTGGCGAAATCAACCGCACGTCCTCCGGCAAGATTGCGCGCCGCGTAGCCAAGAAGAATTATGTGGGATTCTGATATATCGCTAACAAAGTGACAAAATATAGCGATATACCCCTACGCCATTTAGTATTTTTCCGTAACGAAAGACCTTTTTATGACCATCGAGCAACTGCGAGCATGGCTGCGTGACTGGGTCGCCCAGGCCACCGGTGTTTCCGCCGAAGAGATCCTAGATTCCAAGCCTTTGGAAAATTATGGCCTCTCCTCGCGGGATGCTGTAGTGCTATCCGGCGAGCTGGAAAACCTTCTGGGCACCCGCCTCGATGCCACCGTGGCATATGAGTATCCCACCATCGAGCTGCTGGCGGACCGCCTGCTGAACGCACCGGCGGCGCCCCAGCCGGAAGAGCACGCGCCGCGGATCGCGCAGGGATCTGACGTTGCGGTCATTGGTCTTTCCGGCCGCTTCCCGGGTGCTAAGAATGCCCAAGAGTTCTGGTCTATGTTGGCGGAATCCCGCGCAGGCACCGGCCCGTTGCCAGTAGGCCGGTGGTCCGAGTACTCCGCTGATCCGGTCATGAGCGAGAAGATCGCCCAGCAAAATACCGACGGCGGCTATATCGAAGACATCGCGTCCTTTGATGCGGAATTTTTTGGCCTGTCCCCGCTAGAGGCCGCCAACATGGATCCCCAGCAGCGCATCCTGTTGGAGCTGGTGTGGGAAGCGCTAGAAAACGCTGGTGTTCCCGCCAATGAGCTGCGTGGCACGCAGACCGGCGTGTATATGGGATCGACCAATAATGACTACGGCATGCTCATCGGTGCCGATTCCGCCGAGATGCACCCGTATGCGCTGACCGGCATTTCTTCCGCCGTGGTGGCTAATCGCATTTCCTACGCCCTGGATTTCCGCGGCCCTTCCATCAACGTGGATACGGCTTGCTCCTCCTCCCTCGTGGCGGTGAACCAGGCGATGAAGGATTTGCGCACGGGGAGCGCGGACGTGGCGCTGGCAGGCGGCGTGAATATTCTGGCCGCCCCGCATGCGTCCACGGCGTTTTCGGAGTTGGGCGTTACCTCTCCCACGAGCGCCATTCACGCCTTTTCTGACGACGCCGATGGCATCGTGCGTGCCGACGCCGCCGGCGTCCTCGTGCTCAAGCGCTTGGAGGACGCGGAAGCGGACGGCGACGATATCCTGGCCGTCATCAAGGGCTCGGCCGTCAACTCCGATGGCCACTCTAATGGCCTGACCGCCCCGAACCCGGAGGCACAGGAGGATGTGCTGCGTCGCGCCTATGCTGATGCGGGCGTAAATCCGCAGGACGTGGACTATATCGAAGCCCACGGCACCGGCACCATTTTGGGCGATCCGATCGAGGCCTCTGCCCTGGGCCGCGTGCTCGGTGCGGGCCGCGGGGTCGAAACTCCTATTTTGCTCGGCTCTGCCAAGACCAATATCGGCCACTCTGAATCCGCCGCGGGCGTGGTCGGCCTCATCAAGGTCATCCAGGCCATGCGCAATGACGTGATTCCGGCGAATATCAATTACTCGGCGCCGAATCGCTATATCGATTTCGAGGCCGAGCATCTCGAGGTAGTGGAGGATCCGCGCGAGTGGCCCGAATACTCCGGGCGCAAGGTCGCTGGTGTGTCTGGCTTTGGTTTCGGTGGCACCAATGCGCACGTCGTGCTCACCGATTATCGCGGCGCCCCGGCCAAACGCGCGCCCCAGCTTTCCACCGAAACGGTGGCGTTGCCGGTCTCTGGCCTCTTGCCTTCGCGCCGGGCACGCGCTGCGGCCTTGCTGGCAGACTTCATTGAGGCGGAAAAGCCCGCGCTTGTCGACGTCGCCCGCACCGTCGCCCGCCGCAACCACTCCCGTTCCCGCGCCGTCGTGATGGCTAGCTCCACCGAGGAAGCGGTCAAGCGCCTGCGCCAGGTAGCTGAGGGCAAGGTTTCCGTTGGCATCGCCGCTGCGGATTCCCCGCAGGTCCCGGGGCCCGTATTTGTTTACTCCGGTTTCGGATCCCAGCACCGCAAGATGGCGAAGGACATGATTGCGCTCTCGCCGCAGTTCAAGGCCCGCTTGGAAGAGCTGGATGCCATCGTGGACTTTGAGTCCGGCTGGTCCATCTTGGATATCGTCAACGATGATGCCCAAACCTATGACACCGAGACCGCCCAGGTGGCCATTACCGCCATTCAGATTGCGTTGACGGACCTGCTCGCTTCCTTTGGCGTGCGCCCGGCCGGCGTAATGGGCATGTCCATGGGCGAAATTGCCGCGGCCTATGCTGCAGGCGGCATCTCCGCAGAGGACGCCATGGTTATTGCCTGCCATCGCGCGCGGTTGATGGGTGAGGGTGAGGCGTCGCTAAGCGATGCCGAGCAAGGAGCCATGGCCGTCGTAGAGCTCTCGGCCGAGGATATTGCCGCGCTCGACGGAAACATCGAACCCGCCGTGTACACCGGCCCCGGAATGACCACCGTGGGCGGCCCGCGCCAAGAGGTGCTGGACCTGGTGGAAAAGCTCGACGGCGAGGGCAAGTTCGCCCGTGCACTCAATGTGAAGGCCGCAGGGCATACCTCGGCCGTGGACCCCATCCTGGGTGAGCTGCATGCAGCCATTGCCGGCATGGAAGCCAAGCCGCTGCACACCCCGCTGTTTTCCTCCGTGGATAAGGGCGAGGTCTATCGCCCTGGTACCACCGTCCACGATGAGGATTACTGGCTGCGCATGACCCGCCACTCGGTCTATCTGCAGGATGCCACCGAGGCGGCCTTCAACGCCGGCCACACCCAGCTGGTAGAAATCTCGCCGAACCCGGTGGCGCTGATGGGCCTCATGTCCACCGCCTTCGCCGTGGGCAAGGCCGATGCGCAGCTGCTGTATGCGTTGAAGCGCAAGGTAGATCCCACCGAGTCGTTGTTGGACCTGCTCAGCAAGCTCTATGTCGCCGGCATGCCGGTGGATTTTGGCGCGGTCTTTGGCTCTGGTGCGCGCGTGGAGGCACCCTATACCCAGTTCAACCGCCAGCGCTTCTGGACCAACGCGCGTCCGTCGGCCGGCGTTTCCGGCCTGCCGGGTGCACGCGTCAACCTGCCAGAGGGCAAGGTTGCCTTCTCCACCAATGCGGATCAGGCGCCATCCGCGCTGGCCATCGTGGAGGCCGCGGCCGAGGCCGTCAAGCCTGGGGCGCGCATCATCGCCACCGAGGAGCACGCCGACCTGCCACCGCGCGGTGAGGTCACCACGGTGGTAAGCCAGTCCATCGGTGGTATGTCCGTAGCCGTCTACGCCGTCCGTGGCGCACAGACCGAGCTTTTGGCGGAAGGCTTTGCCTCCGCCCTGGACTTGGGCGCGGCGCCTATCCCGGGCGTGGCCGATGTGCCTGAAAGCGAGCCTGCAGCAACCGCAGAAGTTGATGCCGTGCGCTGGGATCCTGCGGAGGAAACCGTGGAGGATCGCCTCGCACTCATAGTGTCGGAATCCATGGGCTACGACGTCTCTGACCTGCCGCGCGAGCTGCCGCTCATTGACTTGGGCCTGGATTCCCTGATGGGCATGCGCATTAAGAACCGCGTGGAAAATGACTTCCAGATTCCGCAGCTGCAGGTGCAGGCGCTTCGCGACGCCTCTTTGGCAGACGTCATTGCCATGGTGGAAGAGGCCGTCGCTGGCGGCAGCGTGGATACCAGCGACATTGCTTCTGCGGATACGCCTGCACCAGAAGAAGACGAGCCCGGCCAGGGCGTCGGCGTTGCCCCGCGCGATGCCTCGGAGCGCATGGTCTTTGGTACCTGGGCCACCTTCACGGGAAAGGCAGCGGCGGGCGTTACCTCGGCGCTGCCTGAGGTGAGCGACGAGGTTGCCACCCAGATTGCCGAGCGCCTCACCGAGCGCGCCGGCATCGAGGTCACCGCCCAGCAGGTCCACGAGGCCGAGGCGCTAGAGACTTTGGCCGACCTCGTCCGCGAAGGACTGGAGACCGAGGTAGAAGGCAATATCCGCGTCCTACGCGAGGCTGATGGTCCTGCCGTATTCATGTTCCACCCAGCCGGCGGCACCACTGTGGTCTACCAGCCACTGACCCGCCGCCTGCCCGAGGACGTGGCGGTCTACGGCGTAGAGCGCATTGAGGGCTCGCTGGAGGAGCGCGCCGAGGCTTATATCGAGGACATCCTGCACTACGCTCGCGGCCGCAAGGTCGTGCTCGGCGGATGGTCCTTCGGTGGCGCGCTGGCCTACGAGGTGGCCTACCAGCTGCATCAGCGCACCCAGCGCGGCCAGGATTCGGCGGACGTGGCGTTCATCGCGTTGCTGGATACCACCCAGCCGTCGAACCCAGCGCCGGATACCCCGGAAGAAACCCGCGCCCGGTGGGAGCGCTACGCGACCTTTGCCAAGAAGACCTATGGCCTGGACTTCGAGCCGCCGTACGAGATGCTTGAGACCATGGGCGAGGATGCGCTCATGACCATGCTGGCGGAGTTCCTCGCTACTACCGACGCCTCTGAGCACGGCCTGGCCGCCGGCGTACTGGAGCACCAGCGCGCTTCCTTTGTGGATAACCAGATTCTGGCCAAGATCGACTTCCATCGCTGGGCCGATGTCACCGTGCCGGTGCTGCTTTTCCGTTCCGAGCGCATGCACGACGGTGCGATTGAGCTGGAGCCGCGCTACGCTGAGATTGACCCCGACGGCGGTTGGGGAGTTATCGTTAAGGATCTAGAAATTGTGCAGCTGCAAGGCGATCACCTTGCAGTGCCCGACGAGCCGGCCATCGGCATCGTGGGCAAGCATATGGACGAATGGATCGAGGAGAAGATACGTGGCGGCCAAGCAGACAACCGCTGAGAAACTCGCTGACCTGCGCGAGCGTCTTGATAAGGCGCAGGATCCAGGCAGTGAGCGCTCCCGCAAGCGCCGCGACGAGGCTGGGCGCACCACGCCTCGTCAACGCATCGATGAATTGCTAGATGAGGGTTCCTTCGTCGAGACCGGTTCCTTGGGTAAGACCCCGGGTGACCCTGACGCCATTTATTCCGATGGCGTGGTCACCGGTTATGGCCGCATCTCTGGCCGCCCAGTGTGTATCTACGCCCATGATAAGACCGTCTACGGCGGCTCTGTCGGCGTGACCTTTGGCAAGAAGGTCACCGAGGTCATGGACATGGCCATCAAGATTGGCTGCCCGGTTATCGGTATCCAGGATTCCGGCGGCGCCCGCATCCAGGATGCGGTGACCTCGCTGGCCATGTACTCCGAGATCGCCCGCCGCCAGCTCCCGCTGTCCGGCCGCAGCCCGCAGATTTCCATCATGATGGGCAAGTCCGCCGGTGGCGCCGTCTATGCTCCCGTGACCACGGACTTTGTCATTGCCGTGGACGAGGAAGCGGAAATGTATGTCACCGGCCCGAACGTCATCCGTGAGGTTACCGGTGAGGACATCACCTCCGCCGAGCTGGGCGGCGCTCGCCAGCAAGAGCTCAACGGTAACGTCTCGGCAGTCGTCCCCTCCGAGGATGACGCCTTTGATATGGTCCGCGATCTCCTCGACCACCTGCCGCTGACCTGCTTTGATGAGTCACCGGAGTTCGCTGCGCCTTCCGACGCCGAAGTGGCCGAAGACGAAGACCTCAATGCCTTCATGCCGGATGACACCAATGCTGGCTACGACATGATGGACTTGTTGACCCAGTTGGGCGATGACGAGGATCTCATTGAGATTCAAGAAAACTTCGCGCCCAATATGATCACCGCCTTCGGCCGCATCGATGGCAGGACCGTCGGCTTTGTGGCCAATAACCCCATGCACCTTGCGGGCTGCATTGATGCCGACGCCGCCGATAAGGGCGCGCGTTTTATCCGCATTTGCGATGCTTACAATATTCCGCTGGTCTTCGTAGTGGATACCCCGGGCTACCTGCCGGGCGTGGAACAGGAGAAGGTGGGCCTTATCCACCGCGGCGCCAAGTTTGCCTTCGCCGTGGTGGAAGCCACCGTGCCGAAGGTCTCGCTCATCGTGCGTAAGGCCTACGGCGGTGCCTATGCGGTGATGGGCTCGAAGAACCTGACCGGCGATATCAACCTGGCGTGGCCGACCGCGCAGATCGCCGTGATGGGCGCGGCCGCTGCCGTGGTGATGATCGCCGGCAAGCAGCTCGAAGCCGCCGAGACCCCGGAACAGCGCGAAATGACCAAGAAGATGTTCATGGACTTCTACGATGAGACCATGACCGCTCCCTATGTTGCCGCCGAGCGCGGTTACCTAGACGCTATGATTCAGCCGAATCAATCCCGGTTGGCTCTCCGCCAAGCGCTGCGGCAGCTAGCAACGAAGCAGGAAAGCGATCTGCCGAAGAAGCACACCATTGCCCCGATGTAACGTCGTGTGCTTGGATTAGCGATAGGAATATAAAGTCCCAATCCTAGGCAAGGAGTTATTTATGATTCTATCTAGTGCTGTAGATATCATCAGCGAGATCATTGGTTTCGTTGTCGATATGCTCAACCAGGCAGGCGTACCGGTAAGCTCCAAGTAAAACGAGCAAAAAATGAGGAGGGTTAAACCCTCCTCATTTTTATTTGCGGGCGAAAAGCCGCCAGCCAAAGAAGAATAGCGCGGACATGACGGTTGCCACGATGAGGAAGCGCCAGTCCGGCAGGCGGTCATTAACCAGCATCCACAGGGCCATGCCACCCACGATGGTGCTTAACCAGACGATGCCGCCTTCTTTCCACTTTCCCTGCACCTTGGCGGCTAGGATGATAGCCCAGCCGAGGAGCGCGCCGATGGCCCAGGGCCAGAAAGCATCAACCCAAGTGGAAAAACTTAGTCCGCCGTGGGCGAGGCGGGCGGCCACAGCAAAGAGCATCAGGGCGATGATATCGATGATGGGGGCGGTTCTCATGCGTTTTCCTTTCGATTCAAGGCGGCGTAGGTAATGCCCTTGCGAGCATAGTGCCAGAAGTAGATTATCCAGCCAATGATGGTGATCAGGGCAAAGGAAATCAGGCGATAGATGATTGCCGCCCCGGTTGCATCCACCGCGGTCATACCGGTGGCAACCAGGGTGGCAATGATGGCGGCCTCTACTGTACCGAGGCCGGCGGGCGTGACCTGGGTGGAGCCGGCCAGCTTGGCAGTGAGATACGCCAGTGCTACGCCGGCCATAGTCGTTGTGTCCTCACCCGCGTGCAGGGCAGGTAGGTGGCCGGTTACGGCCCACACACAGCCCCACAGCGAGACCATATCGATGAGGCGGTTGGCCAGGGAGTAAAAGGAAACCCAGGCGAATTGCCGGCGGGTGAGGTGAACCTCTTCCAGATTCTTCACCTGGTCCACGAGGGCTTCGCGCTTGGAGCCTTTAATGAGCCTCTGGCGGTTAAGCCAGCGAATGATGGTATCTGGGTGATTGGTCAGCCAGAAAAGGCCGCCGGAGAGTGCCAGCATGAGCACCAAGGTGCCAATGAGGGACCACAGTGCCATATCGGCATTGAGGAAGAGTACGCCGCCTAAGCCGATGAGTACGAGCCACATGGTGGAAATGGCCGAAGACAGCACGAAGAACCAACCACAGAGCATGACGGAAGCACCCCACGTGCGTTGCACGTAGAAGGTGAGGATGGCGGAAAAGGCCGGGCCCGCTGGAAGCGTGGTGGACCAAGCATTAGCCGCCAGCGTAAGGGCGGACGTTTCCGAGGCCGGCACATCTACGCCGCCGGCGCGAATGAGCAAGCGCATAACCTCACCCATGGCAAGGACCGCCAGAATAGAGGCGACGACTACCAGTGCTACCGCGGCTGGGTCGGAATGAGACAGCCGCGAGAAGCCTTTGCGCAGGAAGTCCAACTCATCGCGGAAGACATAAATCAGGATAAGCAGGACGATGAGCGAGGCGATAAGCCGCAGCCAGTTTTTCACTTATTTATCTCCTTCGAGGCGTTGTTTGAGCTCAGAGAAGGGAATAGTTTTGCCGCGGTGTCTTGCACCGCCGGTCAAAACGGTGGTGGCGTGGCGCAGCCAGCTAGGTGCCCACCAGTTATCTTCGCGCAGCAGGTGCATGACGGCGGGAACGAGGAGCATGCGGACAATGGTGGCGTCGATAAGCAGGGCAAAAATCATGCCATAAGCGATGTATTTCATCATCACGATATCGGAGAAGCCGAACGCGCCAGAGACCACGATCATAATGAGCGCCGCCGCGGTAATAATGCCGCCCGTATGCGCGGTACCGGCCGCGATGGCCTCGTCGGTCGAAGCGCCACGCCGTCGCGCCTCCACCATGCGAGAGACCAAGAAGACCTCATAGTCGGTGGACAGGCCGTAAACAATGGCGATGATAAGCACCAAGATGGGGCTCATGAGGGGGCCAGGGGTGAAGTTGAGAGCGCTCGAGCCAAGGCCAGTAACGAACATCAGGGTCAAGATGCCCAGCGTAGCCCCCAAGGTCAAAAGCGTCATCACGATGGCCTTGAGCGGCAGCACAAAGGAACCGAATACCAGCGCCATGAGCAGGAACGTGGCCAGCACCACGTAGAGTGCCATCCAGGGCAGCTTGTGGAACAGCGCATCAAGGGATTCCACTTCCATGGCAGGCGTGCCGCCCACATAAAGGTTTACGCCCTCGGGTGCCTTTATTTGCTCCAGTTCGTGGACAATCTTCGCGTAATCATCGCGGTCTTTAATGCCGGCGGAAAGGACGGTGGTTCCCTCCTTGGTTGCCGTTGTCGGCGCCATGGGCTCGGTGAGGCCTTCGAGGCCGCGGACTTGCATGACGACGTCGACAAGCTGTTGGTTCGATGCATTCTCCACAACGAGCTTGACTGGCTCCGTGCGGAAGGCGGGGAATTCTTCGTTAAATTTATCCTGTGCCACGCGGGTGTCCTGGTCCGGTGGCAGGTAGGACTCGTTGATGCCGCCGAAGGTGATGCTCATGATAGGCAGGGTCAATGCGATGAGCAGGCCACACACGGCGATGGTTAGCCCGCGGGCATGGCGCATCGCCCAGCGCGGCAGCTTGTACCACCAGGTGTCTTGAATCGTGCGTGCCGTTCTAGAGGTGCGGCGTACAGACCAGGTATCGATCTTGGGGCCGAGCATGCCAAAAATGGAGGGCAGCACGGTGACCGAAAGCAGTGCTGCTAGCCCCACAGCGGAAATGGAGCCATAGGCCACGGACTTCAGGAAGGCCTGGGGGAAGAGGAAGAGGCCGGAGAGCGCAACGGCGACCATGGCCGCGGAGAAAACCACGGTTTGGCCGGCGGTTGCGGTGGTGGTGGCCACGGCCTCCTCGGTGGAGCGGCCCTTGTCCAGCTCCTCGCGGAAGCGCGAAACCATAAAGAGGCCATAATCGATGGCTAGGCCGAGGCCCAGCAGCGTGACGACGGCCTGGGCAAAGACATTGACCTGCGAGAACCCGGCCAGGATGGACAGGATGCCCAAAGAGCCCAAGATGGAGAGGCCGCCGACCACCAGCGGCATGCAGGCCGCAACGACGGAACCAAAGACCACCAGCAGGAGGATGCCTACCAGTGGAAGGGCGGCCTTTTCGGCGCGGGAGATATCGTGGGACATTCCCTCATCCAGGGCATCAGCAACTGCGGTGGCACCCGCAATCTCCACCGGTGCGGTGGTATCCGTGAGCGCGCCCTCGATGGCGCGGAAATCCTTCAGCGTCTGCTCATCATCACCCTTGAGCCCGATGGAGGCGAAGGCCAGCGAATGATCAGCATTGACCAGGTTCGGGTTCTTCGTGTCGAAGTAGCTGGTCACGGAGTCAATCTGGTCCGGATACTCCGATTTCAACTGCGCCAAGTGCTGCTTGGCGGCGTCGAAGTTCTCATCGGGGGAGTGGAAGAGCAAGATGACATCGCCGGAGTTATCGCGGCCGAATGCTTCCTGCTCGATTTGGGCCGCGCTTGTCGACGCCGCATTGGGATCCTCCCAGCCCTCCTGACTCATGCGGTCTTCGAGCTGTAAGCCAAAGCCGATGAAGAGCGCAAGGATGGCGGCGACGATGATGGCGGGGATGAGCCGGCGGTGCGCATAGGAAAAACGTCCCCATTTTTCAAACATTGGGGCAGCCTCCTAGCGGTTATTAAGCAGCGCAGCCAGGGGACGGAATGGCTGCAGCCATGCACCACCCTCGGGCAGGTTATCCAGGTTCACGCGCGGTAGCGGTTCGCGGAATACACCCTCGATATCTTCCAAGTCCACAAAATTGATATCTGCGTGGCCTACGGCCCACGCGGCATGCTCGTGGAAACCGAGGACTGTTACCGGAAGGCCTTCCGCCATGAGCTCTTCCAAAGGTTCCTGGAAATTCTGGCCATCGGCGGAAGCAACAATCACGCCGGCTAGATCCTCACGGAGGCTTTCGATGTGGTCAAGCATATCCGGATCCACGTCGTCGTCTTCGTGGATTTTGGGCTTGGCAAAAACGCCGAAGCCCACGTTGCGGATGGCTTCTACCCATGGGCGGATGACATCGGCGCCGCCCGGGGTGACATTAGTAAAGACATTGGCGCGCGGTTCCGCATCAACGTCCTGGGCAAGGTGTACCAGCCAGCGGCCGATGGCGTCGAAGCGCGGGCGGTGTGCGGCGGTGGGGCGGCCGCCGAGCAGGGAGCCTAGGCCCATGTCCATATTGGGCGCATCCCAGACAAGTAGGTAGGTGCTCATTTATTTCTTCTCCCAGAGATACTCCGTGATGACGTGTTCTTTATCTAGGCCCTTGCCCTCAAACTTGGTGATGACCTGACGGTCCACCAACTGCGGGCACTCTGGCCACGGCCAGCCCTTGTAATCCAGGCTCGGCTCTACGTCCACAAGCTCATCGATCCACTCGGCGTATCCGGCGTGGTCGGTAGCAACGTGCAGCACGCCGCCCTTCTTCAGGCGGGAAGCAAAAAGGTTGAGTGTGCCCGACTGGATGATGCGGCGCTTGTGGTGGCGGGCCTTTGGCCAGGGATCTGGGAAGAAGACGCGGATGCCATCAAGGGATTCCGGTGCAAACATGCGCACCATGACCTCGATGCCATCGCCGCGAATCATGCGGATATTGTCAATGCCCTCGCGCTCGATCTGGCCCAGTAGCTTGGCCAGGCCCGGCTTGTAGAGCTCGACGGCGATGATATTGGTATCGGCCTCCTTCGGCGCCATGGCGGCGGTGGAGGTACCCGTGCCGGATCCAATTTCCACGATGGTCTTGGCGCCGCTGCGGCCAAACCAGGCGTCGAGGTCAATGACCTCGTCTTCCAGTGTGCGGCCTAGTTCTGGCCAGCGCTTTTCAAAAAGCTCATGCTGATTTTCGGTCAGCGTGCCGCGGCGGAAGGTGACGTTGCCTAGGCGTGGGTAGTCAAGCTCGTTGTCGAATACGGCATTGAAGTCGGTCTGTGGTGGGCGCCCTGGAGGCATTTCTCCAGCGCGGATGTTTTGAGAGTTATCTGTGTTATTCATTGCGGCCTATTTTTCCCTGCTTAGCCTTGCCAAGCAATACGCCGCGCCGTGGGTCACGTGTGGCGAGGGTAATCCGGGTATAACCAGTGGGCCCGGTTGGGGGTGGAAGATGATTGTTTTGGTTGCCGCTGGGGAGGGGAATAGACCCCCAGACAGGGGGATGGGAAAAGGCGATTTTTAACACAGTATCTGTGGTTGCGCTTGGTGAAGTTCTGGTAAACGCGGTGGATATAACCGGTGTGACAAAATCTGCGCAAATTATTCGGACAAGCACGTTAATCTTGAGGTGGAAGGCACAGTTGGGGCTTTATTTCCCCAATTTTCACACCCACCCTCAGGAGAATTACTAATGACCGCCACTATCCCAGGGCTCGTCGGAGAGCTGCCGACTAAAAACGAAAAGCTTATCGGCTGGATCAGCGAGAACGTTGAGCTTTTCCAGCCGGACCAGGTGGTCTTTGTAGACGGCTCCCAGGACGAGGCTGACCGTTTGGCCGCAGAGCTGGTGGAAAAGGGCACGCTTATCAAGCTGAATGAGGAAAAGCGCCCTAATTCCTACCTGGCTCGCTCCAATCCTTCGGACGTCGCCCGCGTGGAATCCCGCACCTTCATCTGTACCGAGAATGAAGATGGCGCCGGCCCGACCAATAACTGGGCGCCGCCAGCTGCGATGAAGGAAGAGATGACGGAGGCATTCCGTGGTTCCATGAAGGGCCGCACCATGTACGTGGTTCCCTTCTGCATGGGCCCTATTAGCGATCCGGAACCAAAGCTGGGCGTGCAGCTGACTGACTCCGCTTATGTGGTGCTCTCCATGCGCATCATGACCCGTATGGGTGCGGAAGCCTTGGAGAAAATCGGCGCTGACGGCAACTTTGTCCACGCCCTGCACTCCGTGGGCGCCCCGCTAGAGCCAGGCCAAGAAGATGTGGCGTGGCCATGCAATGACACTAAGTACATCACCCAGTTCCCTGAAACTAAGGAAATCTGGTCCTACGGTTCTGGCTACGGCGGCAACGCCATCCTGGCTAAGAAGTGCTATGCGCTGCGCATCGCTTCGGTTATGGCCAAGGAAGAGGGCTGGATGGCTGAGCACATGCTCATCTTGAAGCTCACCAACCCAGAAGGCAAGAAGTACCACGTTGCAGCTGCCTTCCCTTCGGCATGTGGCAAGACCAACCTGGCCATGATTACCCCAACCATCCCGGGGTGGAAGGCTGAAGTTGTCGGCGACGATATTGCCTGGCTGCATCTGCGTGAGGATGGCCTCTACGCCGTAAATCCGGAAAATGGATTCTTCGGTGTGGCTCCTGGTACCAACTACGATTCCAACCCGATTGCCATGCGGACCATGGAGCCGGGCAACACCATCTTCACCAACGTTGCGCTGACCGACGACGGCGATGTCTGGTGGGAGGAGATGTCCAAGGAGGCGCCAGAGCACCTCATTGACTGGACCGGTCAGGATTGGACTCCGTCTTCCTCCACTAAGGCTGCGCATCCGAACTCTCGTTACTGCGTGCCGATTTCCCAGTGCCCGAGCGCCGCACCAGAGTATGACGACTGGCAGGGCGTGAAGATCGACGCCATCCTCTTCGGCGGCCGCCGCAAGACCACCGTCCCGCTGGTAACCCAGGCCTTTGACTGGAACCATGGCACCATGATCGGCGCTCTGCTGGCTTCCGGCCAGACCGCTGCCGCAGAAGGTAGCGTCGGCACCCTGCGCCACGACCCGATGGCTATGCTGCCGTTCATTGGTTACAACGCCGGTGACTACCTGCAGCACTGGATCGATATGGGTGAAAAGGGTGGCGACCGCATGCCGTCTATCTTCCTGGTTAACTGGTTCCGCCGTGGCGATGACGGCCGCTTCCTGTGGCCGGGCTTCGGGGAGAACTCCCGCGTGCTCAAGTGGATCATTGACCGCATTGAGGGCAACGTTGAGGCCGAGGAAACCGTTGTGGGCCACACCGCCCGCGCCGAGGATATCGACCTCGAGGGCATCGACTTCGATATCGAGGATGTTCGCGCCGCTCTTGCCGTCAACCCGAAGGATTGGGAAGGCGATATGCAGGATAACGCCAGCTACCTCAACTTCTTGGGCTCCCGCGTGCCGTCCGAGGTGTGGGACCAGTTCCACGCCCTGAAGGAGCGTGTAGAGAACGCCTCTTAAGCTCTAAGCTCAATAGCACCCAGCGACAGCACTGTTGTTGGGTGCTATTTTTGCAGCACTAGCGTCAAGTTAGAAACCGCGAATTCCCGCACCCCTGGCACACGGGTGAGCCACCAAGCCCAGCTGGGGTGATAGCGGGGGAAGGCGAGTTGGAGCGCGCCGGTGCGCTGGGCCCAGGCAAGGCCGGCGGAGCAGGGGACGTCGAAAAGCGAAGTGCCAAAGACATTTTTGGGCGGATGGCCGTGGTGGCGGGTATAGCGATCGCGGGCAAAGCCACCCCCAATGTAGTGCTCCCACAGGCCGGTCTCGTGGCCGCCAAAGGGGCCGAGCCACACCGTGTAGCTCAGGATGGTAAGTCCGCCGGGGCGGGTTACGCGCAGCATCTCCTCGCCCATATCCCAGGGATTGGGGATGTGCTCGGCCACGTTGGAGGAATAGACCACGTCAAAGGAATTATCGGCAAAGGGCAGGTTGGTGCCATCGCCACGCACGGAATTGCTTAAATGGATGCCGGCCGCAGACATCTCGCCGGCATCTGGCTCCAATCCCACATAGCGGGCGCCGCGCCGGGAAAAGGCGTCCGCAAAATAGCCCGGTCCGCCGCCGACATCGAGCACCCGTGCTCCGAAAAGCTGCACGCCCAAGTCGCGGCCGAGGTTATCCACCAGCGCGGCCGTATCCTCCGCGAGCCCGCCGTAGAAAATCTCCGGGCGCGTCTGCTCAAAGCGGAAGGAACGCAGCAGCTGAATGGAGCGGCGGAGCGTGGCCATCTCACGGGTATGTCTCATAACCCACTAGGCTAATACCTCACGATGAAGATTCTTTTACTATGCTGGCGCGATACCACCCACCCGCAAGGCGGTGGTTCGGAGCGCTACTTGGAGCGCGTGGGCGAGTACCTGGCGTCCCAGGGCCACGAGGTGGTCTTTCGCACCTCCAAGCACATGAATGCCGCGCGCCGGGAGGTGCGCGACGGCGTGCGCTATAGCCGCGGTGGCGCCAAATTCGGCGTGTATCCGCGTGCCTGGGCGGCGATGTTGGCCGGCCGCCTGGGGTTGGGAGACCTGCGCGGAGTGGATGCGGTAATCGATACCCAAAACGGCATCCCCTTCTTCGCTCGCCTGGTGTCTGGAGCACCGACGGTGCTGCTTACTCACCATTGCCACCGCGAACAGTGGCCGGTGGCGGGCCCTCTCCTCGGTCGGCTTGGTTGGTTCCTTGAGTCCCGAGTGGCCCCGCGCGTCTACCGCGGCGCTCCCTATGTCACCGTGTCTGAGGCCTCCCGCGAGGATTTAGAGGCGCTGGGCATTAAGGGCGCGCACATCATCGCCAATGGCCTGGACCCGGTTCCGGATCACGTTCCTTCCTTGGAACGAGAGGCCGAGGTGCATCTAGTCACGCTTTCGCGCCTAGTGCCGCATAAACAGATCGAGCATGCCATGGATACGGTGGCGCAGACCCCGGGCGCGGTCTTGGACGTCATCGGCTCCGGCTGGTGGGAGGCTAACCTGCGTGCCTATGCCGAGGAGCATGGCGTGAGCGATCGCGTGCGCTTTCGCGGCCAGGTGACCGAGGACTATAAGCACGCTTTGCTGGCCCGAGCCGATGCCTTGCTCATGCCCTCGCGCAAAGAGGGTTGGGGGTTGGCAGTAATGGAGGCGGCCCAACATGGGATACCCACCGTTGGCTATACATTTGGCCTGCGTGACAGCGTTATCAACGGCAAGACCGGCATCCTAGTAGAGCGCGAAGAGGATTTCGTGGCGGCCACCAAGCAGCTGCTTGCCGACGCCCCCCTTCGCCGCACCCTCGGCTCCAACGCGCGGGATTTTGCCGCTAGCTTCTCGTGGGAGAAGACCGGCGAGCAGTTCGCGGAATTGCTGCAAGGGCTAGTAGCGGACACGCCATCCACAAAGCGGTAAGCGCCCACGGAACCTGCGGCCGCGGCGCGTTCGTTTCCGCGGCAATGGCACCGTCCACCACGACCACACCGACGCCGATCTCGGCCAGACGATTCATATCCTGCTCTTCCCACGCGCGCAGCGCCGCCCGGTAGTGCGGCGAGGCTTGGTCCACCACGGTCCCGTCTACGCTCAATTCTCCTGATTCCACCATGGCCACCGCCTTGGAGTACGGGTCGACGGCTACGCCTCTGGGTACCTCCACAAGATTGGCGCGCTCCGGAAAGAAGGCCACGCGGCCGTCAATCGCGCGCACCAACTGCTCATCTACTCCCGTATCTCGCGGCGCGAGCACCGCGAGGCGTCCCGGAACGGGCAGCAGCTGCACGGTCGCCGCCACGGTGGCCAGTGCCGCCGGCAGATTCGGCAGCGCCCCCAGCGAGGCAACATAGAGCGGCAACGCCAACATGGTCAGTTTCCCGCTATCGCGCAGCAGCGCCGCCCCCGGTACGTGATCGATGGACCACACTAGAGCGCCGGGAACCAGCCAGAAGAACATCGCCCCGCCGAGCCCTATCGCCGCGAGGACGCTTAACCGCGCGGAAACTCGCCACGCCCCGAACAGGGCGATGACCGCCACGATGACGCCGCACACGGCGAACCCGATGGCCGCTTCCGCATTCCAGATGCCGCCGAGCCGCAGCAGCGCGCCCGCGGTGCCGACGTAGTCTTCTGCCCGCGGGCCAAACGCGGCCACCGCCGCTGCGCTATCGCCGGGCGCGGCGGGATTGAACATGCCCGGAATGGCCCACGGCAAGCACAAAACCACGCCGCCGAGGGCTACCCGCTTGCGGCAGGTCACCGCCGCGGTCACCACGGCAAAGAGCCCGCCCGTAGGGGTAAGCGATGCTCCCCACATGGCCAGCCACGCCACCCAGCTGTGCCTCCTTCCTGCCCACGCGATGACCGGCAGCAGCCACGCAGCCACCGCAAGCGACCACTGGCCCTGCAGGAGACGCTCGATGACGAAGGGATTGGCCACCGCCACCGCCATCGCGCTCACCGCGGCGACTGTAGAGCGTGCCCAGCGCGCCGCGGTGAGCGCGGAGGACGCGGCGGCGGCAAAAATGAGCACCCGTGCCGCCCACGCGCCGCCCCCGAGAGCAAGGAAACCGTCCTGCGGTGCATTGCGGGCGGGCAGACTGCCGCCACCAAAGGCAGAAGGGGAAAGCGCCGGATGGTCAAGCAACGCCATATCGCGCCACAAGAACTCGCCGGGCAAGGCAAAGGGCCAGCACACCGCGGCCACGAGGAGGGTGCCCCAGATGAGGAGTAAAAGACGCCTAGCCTTCACGGTGGCGGCGCATGTACATATAGGCGGCACAGAGCAATAGACCAACGCCGATGGCCTTGCCGGCCCAGCCGACCACCATCAAGGCGCGAATGGTGCGAATGACCGGACGTACCTCATCAAGGCGCTCCGCGCGGGTCTCATCGGACCAGCGCAGATCGGCGGCGAAGATGGAGCGGTCTTCTGTATCGTCATTCGCCACCATGGTGCCGGCTTGCTTTTCGTCCGCGGCAAAGAAGATCTTGATGTTCTCGCGCAGGTCCACCATGGTGCCGGTGGTGGGCTCGACGGAGATATCGCGGCCGATGGTATAGAAGGGCTCCACCGTGACTCGGTCAGTGGCATCTAAGCCGAGGAGTTCGCGCGACTCGGCGTCGTAGAACCGCTTTGCCGGCCCGGAGATGCGGAAATCCTCGGCCGCTAGTTGCTTATCGCCAGTGCCGGTATCGACCTCGGTGGTAATGCTCTTGCGCATATCAGCCAAGGAAATGGGCTGGATATCGTGGTGGAAAGAATAGGTGGGGATACCGTCGAGCTTTTCCGTCGTGGTGAAGTCCACCGCCGTGGAGGATTGCGTCGCTAGATCGAAAAACGGATAGGAGCGCTGCTCGGTACCGGAGGGAAAGAAGTAGTTGATTCCATCGCGCTCGAAGTCGGTGCGGGCCATGCCGGTATCCAGCGCCGGTAGCACAAACTTCCATTTATCCTTTGGCGCAGCAACTGGGTAGGTGGACTCGCGGTTCAACACGGAATGCTCGGTGATTTGGGCAAGGGGAGTATCGCCGGCGAGCAGGCGAGAGAGCGAATCGGAGTTAGCGAGCGCATCATCTTCTGCCACCTCAGAGGTGGTGGTATTGCGCTCGATAGTAAGCAGGTCGTGGTGCAGGTAGCACCACATGGGCGCCTGCTTTTCTTGGCACTGCGGGTCCTTGCTATCGCCGGAGGCTTTGGCCCCGGCGATGAATTCGGGCGCTTCCATCCACACGCCTGACGACGGCGCGGTGACGGTGTTGATGTTTTGGTCGAAGGCCAGCGGCCGAGTCTGATTGTTATACAGCGGCGGCACCACGGTACCCAGCACCAAGAAAATGACGGCGGCAATGACAACCCACGCCAGTGGCGAGCGTGGCCAAAGGTAGCGTTTCATTGCAGTAGTATGTCCAATCAGTTTCAGGTCGATCCGGGGTTAGGAGCAAGCGTGCAGCCGCAGGCATCTGTGAAAAGCGTACCCCAGCATCTGCCGGAGCTGGACGGTCTACGCGCGGTCGCCTCCCTTGGAATCATTGTCACCCACGTGTCTTTTCAGACCGGAACCGGGTGGGGGTTTGCCGGGCGCTTTGATTATTTCGTCGCCGTCTTCTTTGCGCTCAGTGCCTTCCTCTTGTGGCGTCGCCGCGGCTTGCACACCTTATCCGGCTATGCGCGCTCGCGCGTGGCCCGCCTATTGCCAGCCTATTATGCCTGCGTGGTGGCCGTGATGCTCCTGCTTCCCGACGCCCACTCGCTCACCCTCACCCAACTGCTGAGCAACCTCACCTCTACCCAGATCTATGTGGTGGACGGGCTAGCACCGGGGCTTACCCACCTGTGGTCGCTATGCGTGGAGTTCTTCTTCTACCTTGCCTTGCCTTTGTTGGTGTGGCTCCTCGGTACGCTGCCGCGGCGCTGGCGGGTAGCGGCCATCGCGCTGGGCGCTGTGATCAGTTGGGCTTGGGGCTTCGTTCCCTTTGTGGCCGATTACGCCAAGGACCAGGTCAATTCGCAGATTTGGCCGCCGGCATATGCTTCGTGGTTTGCCGTGGGAATGCTGGCCGCGGAATGCGAAGAAGCTGGTGTTAGCCGGCGCGTGCAACGCGCGCTGCGGCCGCGCTGGGCATGGTGGCTCGTGGCAGCGGTGGTGCTGTGGATTTCCAGCCGCGAGTGGTTTGGGCCGCAGGGACTGGTGCATCCAGAACCGGGCGAATTTTCCCGCCGGATCATTGCGGGAGCGGCCTTCGCCGCAGTCGTGGTGGTACCGGTGGCGCTCGCCCCACGGGATAAGTCCTGGCTGACCAGCCCGCTCATGCAGGCACTGGGTGCGTGGTCCTATTCCATCTTCTTGTGGCATGTGGCCATTCTGGGACTGGCGTTTCCGCTTACCGGGGTGCCGCTGTTTAGCGGGAAACCCCTGGACTTTTGGGTGATTCTGGCCGTAACGGTGGTGGCCACCGTGGTGGTCTCGGCCGCGAGCTATACGCTCATCGAGCGTCCCGGCCGGGATCTTCTCCTCGGTCGGAGGCGAAAAGACAGGCCACGCCCGCGGCACACAAGCAGCTAAGTAGGAGCGAATCGCCCGCATAGGATCCCGATGTCCACGGCGCGCGGGCAAGGATCGCCCCGGCCGCCGCCACGACACCAGGCGCGAGGTAGGCGCGCGGGATGGTGGTCCAGCGCAGCACCAACCAAGCGGCAACGGCCGCCACCGCAGCCGGCCAGCCGGTGAGGGCCAGTGCGCCGAGTGCGACCACAGCCGAGGCAGCGCCGCCGCGCGGCGCGCGCCAAGTGGGCTGAGGCGGACGGCGCGTGGCCGCCAGGATGCACAGGCCGAGGGTAAGTAACCCCAGCGCGCCGCCGAAGAGGAGGGTGGCGAGGTAAACCGGTTGGGCGCTAAAGGTCATGCGGAAGTCACCGGAGTGGCCGGCCGGAATGACAAAAGCTTGGGTGGCCGCATCGATTTCGCGCGGGGTGAGCTCTTGATCGCCTAGGTAGCCGCGCAGTCCCTTATTGAAGGCGCGACCGGTGACCAAGAGGCGATCCTCATCAGCGGCTGCAATCGAGTACCCGGTGGGCTCGGAGGATCCCGCTGGTTGCCAGCCCTCCTCGCGCAGGCTCACCCACGGCCCCGTGGTGCGCACGCGGTGTGTGCCAGGGCTGAGGGTGAGGGATTCGCCGGGGGAGTAGCGGTGGGCGTCGATAAGCACGGGCTTGGTGGAATCCACCGTCACCCGCATGGAGCGCGGTGCCGTGAAATCGCGGATGAGCACGCCGGTATCCTGCAGCATGCGCTGGAAGAAGAATTGGTGCACATTGGGGGAGGTATCCGGGACGGTCACCACACGCTCGACCGGCTGGCCTTCCACCCCTAACTCCGCGATCCCGGTGCGGTGGGATAGCTCCACGCGGATGGACTCGGTATCGCCGCCGGGAACGCGGACTTCTTGCGAGCGGAAGGGCTGTAAGTCCACGTCTACGGCCGCGCTGCCAGAGCGCACGGTTACCGTGGTGGCGCTGGTGGCCATGAGCTTGAGGCGCGGCTGGGTGAATTTACCGCGCAGTTCAATCCACCCGGCATCATCGCCCGGCGCGGGCCACCAGGCGGTGGAGTTTTCCCCATCCACCGCGGCCGTGGCGGACTTTTTGGGCTGGGCCCCGCCAAAGGCCGTGGCATCGGCGGCCGAGGAGGAGACTGCTACCGAACCGCCGTGGGTTTCCACCTGGGTAAGCGGCCCAGCGGAGGGATAGTCGCGCAGGCGGTTATTCACGTGGCTGGGGTCGTCCGCGGCCAGGGGCGCGGAGATGGGGCCATCGAGGGTGCCGTAGTTGCGGTCCGTGAGCGTCGGGGTGTCGGTGACGATATCGGCGTCGCGATCGACGAGCTGTCGGGTGGTGGGGGTGGAGTGGGCGTCGAGAAGCGCCAAGGCTTCCCCGCCGCCGGCCACGCGGACTGGCTCTGTCGGCCCTAAGGACATGCCGGCGTGGTTGAGTAGGACGACGTCGACGTCGCCGAAGCGATGGACCTCGCCGCCAAACTTGCTGGCCAGGGCCTCGTCCTCGCCGGTGAAGAGATCATGGCGCACCATGACCGCGCCGATGCCCAGGCGCTGCAGGGAGCGCACGCCCGTGGCCGGGTCCTCCTTGAGCGCGGCCATGACGCCGTCGAGCCCGCGGATGGCCTCTGGGGGCACGAGCGGAATGGCATCGCGCACGGCCCAGGGGACATCGAGCAGCGGCTGGGCCGGCTCGTCGCGCGTCCATCCCCAGGTCTGCCGGGCAAAGGACGCCTCCGGGTAGATAAGGGTGCGGGTATCGGCGGCATGGGTATTGATAAAGTCCGTGGCCTCGTGCCAGTAGGAGGGCACCTCTTTATAGGCACCCAGCGGCAGCAAGCGCTGCGACCATGCCGGGGAGACCACCGCGATGCACAACAGCAGCGTCAGCGCACCCACCGTCTGTTTCTTGGTGGGGCGCAAGCTCCTCGGAAGTGGAAGATTGGCGCAGGCGCGCGCCACGCCCAGAAGCAGCGGGATGCGCACCAGCGGATCGAATTTATGCAGGTTGCGCAGCGCGGCCAGCGGTCCATCGAGCGCATCGAGGTACCACGCCACCTGGCAGCCCAGCACCGCGATGCCCACCACCAGCATGACGGACCACACGCGCGGCAGCTTGGTGAGCCCGTAGATGCCCACGGCCGCGATGCCCATGGTGACCAGCACAAAGAAGGACTCGGTGGCTAGCTCATAGCCGGCTACGCGTTCGGTATCGACAAACGGCGTCCAGCTCGTGGTTCCGCGCAGGATCTCGGGCAAGTTGAGCCAGCGAGTGGTTACGCGGGCGGATTCGATGAATTCCGTAAACGGCGGGGCATAGCGGCCAAGCACGACGAGCGGGCCGATCCACCACGCCGACACCGCCAAGCACCCTAAGAGCCAGGCCGCGCCGGGTCTGAAGGCGCGGCAGTAGAGCAGGATTACAGCGGCCGGGATACACGCCGCGATGGTCGCGGTGGCATTGACCGCACCCATCAGCGCCACCGGGATGGTGGCCGCGGCGGCATCGCGCCAGGTGAGCTTGGCATTGAGGAAGGGCAGGATAACCCAGGGAGCGAGCATGACCGGCCAGGTCTCAGAAGAAATGGCGGTCAGGGTAGAAAGAGTGCGCGGCGAGAGCGCGTAGAGCATCGCCGCCACCCAGACCCACCAGCCACGCAGGCCCACCTTGCGGCCGAGCTTATGGAAGCCGATGAAGCCGACGCTTAAGACCAGTAGCCACCAGAGGCGCTGGGCCACCCAATCGGGCAGGGGCTGGGTTAAAACGAAGAATGGTCCCTGGGGAAAGAGATAGCCATAGGCCTGATTCTGTAGCTGCCCCAGGGTAAAGGTATCCGTATAGGCGCTGAGCGCCCCGCGGAGAAAGTGCAGCGGATCGGCCGCCAGATCATGCTTGGTATCGGCCGCCGTCAGCCCCCACGGCTGCACGAGGAGGATGAGCGCTAGGGCAAGGATCCCCAGCGGGTAGGGGCGGGCAAGCCGCCCGCGGAGGGTACGCACACCTAGTTGCGGGATCCGTACTCAGGGCCGCCCAAAACCGCATCGGAAGCAGAAACCGCATTGCCTTCCGGCACGGTATCGGTGCCGGAGAATTGTGCGATGCCGATGATGGTGATGACGCCGAGCGCGATGCCCACAACAGCGCTACCGATGGCAGGGCCAAGGGTGCGCTTGTTCAAAGAATCGGTTTCCAGAGCCATGGCTAAAGATACTAGCAGCTATTTAGAAGTATTCTGCCTCATCATCGTCCGCGTCATCCTCGTTTTCCTGCGGCACGATGAAGACGGGAAGGCCGGCGTTGCGCACAATCTGATCGGCGGTGGAGTTGGTCCACCACGCGCGGAAGCCGGTCAGGGCGCGGGTGCCGGTCACGATGACGTCCACGTCCAGCTCGTGTGCTGCATCAATGATGGCGGAGGAGATGGTGGTGGCGGATTCCACCAGGTGGGCGCGGCCGGCTAGGCCCAGGCTTTCGGCCAGCTCGATGCCCTGGCGGCAAATCTTTAGCGCCTCTTCATAGGCCGGATCCTCTTCGACGCCGTCCGGGGAGACGGTGGACTGGTGCATTCCGGTGCGGCTGACGGCGCGGGCGGTCTGCCGGGCTACCGGCTCCCAGGCGGTGAGGATTTCTACCGTGGTGGGCCGCAGCAGCTGGGCCGCGTACTCGAGGGCGCGGCCGGCTCGTTCGGTGCCATCGTAGGCAATTAGCATTGTCTCGCCGTTACTCATGTCACTAGTCTACCCACCGCTTGCGACAGAACGCGAGGAATATTGCACACTAGAAGGCATGAAAACTCCGCGCATTCTCGCCAGCCTCGCCCTCGTGACGGCCCTGGGCGCCTGCTCCACCTCCGACCAAGAAGGCAACGAGAGCCAGGACTCCACCACCGCGGCCGCGTCGAGCTCAACTTCCGCGACGCACGAGACGCAAGAAGAAACGTCGCAGGAAGAAACCCCGCAGCAGGACATCCGCGCCATGGCTGCTTCCGTGCTGATGCCCCCAGTCACCAATTACGACGATGCTAAGGCCAAGTTGGATGCCGGAGTGGGCGGAATCTTTATTCCTAGCTGGGCGGATCCAAACCTGCTGCAAGAAGAGGGCCGCGATATTAACGCCCTGCGTCAGGAAGTAGGACGTGACTTTGAGGTCTCTATCGATTTTGAGGGCGGGCGCGTGCAACGTTTCTCGGAGATTTTGGGCGAGTATCCCGCGCCGCAACAGATGGCGGCCGAGCGTTCCCCACAAGAGGTGGAGCAGCTTGCGCACGAGATTGGCACGAGCCTCAAGGCGCATGGCATCAACGTGGATTTCGCGCCGGTGCTCGACGTCGATGGCAATGGCCTGGAAGTTGTGGGCGATCGATCATTTTCCACCGATCCGGTCCAAGCAGGCGAGTATGGTGCGGCCTTTGCACGCGGGCTGGATTCCGCTGGGGTCAAGGCCGTGTTCAAGCATTTCCCGGGCCACGGCCGTGCTTCTGGCGATACCCACCTGGCCGAGGCCGTTACCCCGCCGCTAGAAGAACTAGAAGGCCACGAGTTCATTCCCTTTAAGGCTGCCCTTCCCCAAGCACCCAATGCCGCACTGATGATGGGCCATCTCGCCGTGCCCGGCCTGGGCGATGGTCAGACTCCCGCTTCCATTCTGCCGGAAGCCTATGGCCTAGCCCGCGAGACCCTGCAGTACGACGGGCCCATCTATACCGATGACATCGGCGGCATGAAGGCGATTGCGGATTCGCACCCGCTTGCCGACGCCGTCGTGGCCTCCCTCAATGCCGGTGCCGACATGCCCCTGTGGTCCACCGAAGGCGACATTAATGCGGTGATCGACGCCGTTGTTGGCGCCGTCGACCAGGGCCGCCTGCCACTCGAACGCCTTGCAGATGCCGCCCGCCATGTCAGCGCTCCCCCGGCCGGCGCTGCACCCGAGCCCGCACAGGACTAGGAAAAATGCCACTAAAACCGTTAACCTTTAAGGCGTGAAAAAGGCAGAAGGAAAAAACGGTGCTAAAGGCTGGCTCATCGCGCTCGGCGTATTGGTTGGCCTTGTCCTGATCGCGGGCATTGCTTATGCCTGGGATGTCGCAGCCAACCAGGACAAGATTCCGCGCGCCGTTTCCGTCAACAGCGTGGATATCTCCGCCATGGATCGCACCGCCGCAGTAGAGAAGCTCGAAGACGAGCTTGCGGGCGTAGAAACCGAGCCCGTGAGCGTTACCTCCGGCGACCTGCACACCGATTTCGTTCCCTCCGAGTCGGGCCTCGCCCTGGATAACCAGCGCGCCGTGGACAATATTGAGGAGCCTTCCCTCAATCCTTTTACCCGCCTGTATAGCTTCTTCCGCTCCACCCGGGATATTCCGGTAGAAACCAATGTGGATGAGGCCCAGCTGCAACCGGCTCTGGACCGCGTGAAGAAGGATCTCTCCACCGATCCAGTCGATGGCATGCTGGAGCTCAACAATGGTGAGCTCAAGGTCACCGACCCCAAGCTCGGCCAAACCGTAGATGCCGGCACCCTGCACAATGCGGTTACGGATAATTGGCTCGATTCCGAGGGCGTAAACGTGGACCCAGAAGAGGTAGAGCCGGCCATCAATGATGAAGCTATCGAGGCCATGCGCACTGGCGATGCCGCCAAGGCGCTGGATAATCCCATTACCTTGAAGGCCAAAAATAATGTCAGCGCTACCCTGAATAAGCCGGAAATCTCCCAGTTCACCAGCATTGAAAAGAAGGACGGCAAGCTTAAGCTCGCCGTGGATACCAACCGCGCGCAGGAGCTGCTGGCCGAGCGCTCCGAGGGCGCCGATGTCCCTGGCGTAAATGCCAAGATTTCCTTCAACGGCAACGACAAGCAGATCACCCCGTCCGAAGATGGCGAGATCATCGATTGGGAGCCGACCATGAAGGACTTTGACAAGCGCGTGACCGGCGACGACCGCGAGTGGGATGCTACCTACAAGCCGGACCCAGCAGAGTTCACCACCGACGATGCCAAGAAGGCGACCTTCAACGACACCGTGGGCGAGTTCACCACTGAGGGCTACTCCGCTGCCTCCGGCAAGAATATCGAGCTGGTAGCCCAACAGGTCAACGGCGCCGTGGTCAACCCGGGCGAGACCTTCTCCCTCAACGGCCACACGGGCCCTCGCGGCACGGCACAGGGCTACGTTGAGTCCGGCATCATTATCGATGGCCACTCCGGCTCCGCCGTGGGCGGCGGCATCTCCCAGTTCGCCACCACCTTGTACAACGCTGCCTACTTTGCGGGCATGGAAGACACCGCCCACACCCCGCACTCGTACTACATTTCCCGCTACCCAGCCGGCCGCGAGGCCACCGTGTACGAGGGCGCCATCGACCTGCAGTTCACCAATACCTTCAATACCCCAGTCCGCATTGAGACCGACTTTGGTGGCGGCAAGATCACCGTGCGCCTGAAGGGCACTAAGACCGTCGACGTTGAGTCTGTGAACAACGGCCGCTGGGCCAAGACGGAGCCGCAGCGCAAGTCGGTGAGCGAGGATTGCTCGCCGTCGTCTGGCGCGCCGGGCTTCACCACCTCGGATACCCGCGTGATCAAGGACCTCTCCGGCAAGGAGATCTCCCGGGAGACCACCACCACGGTCTACGACCCGCAGCCCATCGTTACCTGCGGTTAAGCCATGACCCGGCCGATGCACACCGCGGTGAAGGACCCGGCGGACATCGATCAGCTGGCCCAGCACCCGGTTGCCTTCCGCCGCGTCGCCGGCCTGTTTCGCCCGCACCGCGGCACGCTGTTGCTGGTGGTGGCACTCATCATCGCCACCTCCGGGCTGACGGTGGTGCAGCCTTTCCTGGTGCGCCGCACCGTGGATGAGGCCATTCCTGAACACGACACCGCGCTGCTGCTGTGGCTCGTCGGCGGCATGCTGGCCATCACCGTGGTCTCCCAGGCCATCGGCGTTATCCAGTCCTTTCTGTCGGCGCGGGTGGGGCACACCATCATGCACGAGCTGCGCACGCAGGTCTTTGCCAACCTGCAGCGCCAGTCCCTGCAGTTCTTCACCAACAACCGGGGCGGGGAGATCCAGTCCCGCCTCACTAACGACATCGCGGCCATGCGAGGCATGGTCACCACCACCGCGACCTCCGTGGCGAGCAACCTCACCATGACCGTGGCCACCCTGGTGGCCATGGTGGCGCTCTCGCCCACGCTGTCCCTGCTGTCCCTGATTGTCCTGCCGCCCGCGGTGTGGCTCACGCGCCGCGCGGCCGTCCTGCGCCGCAGCCTCATGGAGAAAAACAGCCAGGCCCAGGCGGAGCTCCAGCAGACCATTTCGGAGAACCTCTCCGTCTCCGGCATGCGGCTGGCCTCTACGTTGGGCGCGCAGGAGCGGGTCTACGCCGGTTTCGCGGACACCTCGCGCTCCCTTATCCGCCTGGAGCTCGAGTCCCAGCTTGCCGGGCGCTGGCGCATGGCGCTCACACAGGTCATCTTCGGTGTTATGCCGGCGCTCATCTACCTGGTGGCCGGCCTGCGCCCGGGCATTACCATCGGCACGCTCATCGCTTTTTCCACCCTGCAGACCCAGATTTTCCGCCCCATTACCGGCCTGCTCAACGTGGGCGCGCAGTGGGTAGCCTCCATGGCGCTGTTTAGCCGCATCTTCGAATACCTGGACCTTAAACCCGAGCTCACCGAGGCCACCGAAAACGCCCAGCTTGCCGACGCCTCCCTCACCCTCGACCACGTCACCTACCGCTACCCGGGCACGCATGCTGACGCGCTTGTCGACGTCTCCCTGCACATCCCCGCCCACACCACCACCGCCCTGGTGGGCCACACCGGCTCCGGCAAGTCCACCATCGCCGCGCTCATGGCGCGCCTGGCCGATCCCACCGAAGGTTCCGTGCGCCTGGGCGGGGTGGACCTGCGCGAGGTGCCCGCCGAGCAGCGCTCAGGTGTTATCGGCGTGGTCTCTCAGGAGACCTACCTCATCCACGGCACGGTGCGTGAGAACCTCCTCTTTGCCCAGCCGGACGCGACCGAGGAGCAGATGTGGTCCGCCCTCACCGCCGCCAACGTGGCCGACGTTGTTCGCGACCTTCCCGACGGCCTCGAGACCCTCGTGGGCTCGCGCGGCTACCGCTTTTCCGGCGGTGAGCAACAGCGCCTCTCCCTGGCTCGCACGCTCCTGCGTCGCCCGCAGGTGCTCATCCTCGATGAGGCCACCTCCGCTCTGGACAACGAAACCGAGCGCGCCATCCAGGAGGCCGTCTTCGGCGCACACGCCACCCGCTTGGTCATTGCGCACCGCCTGTCCACGATTTACGACGCCGACCAGATCGTCGTCCTGGACCACGGCCGCATCGCCGAACGCGGCACCCACGCCGAGCTGCTTGCGCGCGGCGGTGCCTATGCGGCGCTTCTTCGTGCCGCCGACGAGGCTCAGAGTACGTAGAGAGCTCTTGTCAGGAATCTTAACGCTATTAACTCTTTGGTACGTGGGCTGTTGAAGGCTGAGAATCTAAATGAGTTCAGGGTACCTTGAGCGCCCTTGGTGACGCTTCCTTTTATGGGTCATCAAAGGGGATGTTCTATCTGGTGGTATCGGCAGCATATATGGTTCGTTTCGCCGTCGTTGGAAGGTGCTCTCTGGGAAGCTATTCTCCTGCGTGAAGCTTGCATTCTATGTAACGGGTGTAAAATCGAACAGGCCTACCCCTTAAATGGGCAATGTGTTCAATTTCACACGAAACTAGATGACGTCTCGAAAACATTAGTTGAACTGCAGAAGGAGTCTTCACGTTTGGGTGGACCGTGCGGATTCTTGAGAAGTTTAGCCGGATTTGCGGGGGAGGAGCTTTAGTCGGGGACTTTGCCCAACACGCTGGGGGTAGAATCTAGTTATGTAATCCACAGGCTATCGTTAGTTAAGGTTGGGGCCTGCGTAGACGTTTCCGCCTGAAAAGTACTCTCGGCAGGCGAAAGATTCTTAGCAACGAGTCAGGTCATGGTGCGTGAACCGTGGGGAGTGGATTGCACACAGCCAATGAGGCGCGGTGCCTCATTTCAGAACTCGTGTAAAGGACCAGTTTCCGTGAACAAGATCTCTCGTACCGCTCGTTCGGTTACTTTCGCTGCCGTCGTTGGCTTCTCTATGGGTATCTCCGCTCCGGGGGCCCTGGCGCAAGACGGTGCTGCCGATGCGCAGCCTGCTGCTGAGCAGGGCGCCGTGAACAAGGCAAACATCAATTTCAACAAAAAGGGCTCGATCACCCTCCACAAGAAGAAGGGCGCCGAGACCGATAATCGGGCCACTGGTAAGGAAATGACGGGCGTCCCGGGTGAGGCTCTGCCTGGTGTGACCTACAAGATCACCAAGCTCGATTACGATCTGCAGAACGGTGATTGGGCGACGTTCCCGAAGACCGCTGCTGACGTCAAGGACGACAAGAAGACTGCGGAAACCAAGGAAGCAACCACCGGCACTGATGGCAAGGCAGCTTTCACTGATCTGCCATTGGGTATCTACTTGGTAGAGGAAACTAACGCTCCGGCCGGCATCGTTGCTGGTGCTCCGTTCATCGTGTCGGTCCCGATGGTCAACGAGGCTTCCGATGCCTGGAACTACGACGTCATCGCATACCCAAAGAACACGGAGACCAAGACCGAGAAGACTGTCAAGGATGCAGATAAGAACATCCAGGACGCGTACTCCTACACCATCAATGCGGATGCTCCGACTTGGGGAGCAGGCAAGAACCTGACTGCTTTCCGCTTCGAGGATCGGCTGGATCAGCGCCTGGACTTCCAGAAGGTCACTGAAGTAAAGGCTGGCGATACGGTTCTCACTGCGGGTGACTACACGGTCAATGACCCGAAGGCCAACGGCAACAAGCTTGTCGTAACCCTTACCGAGCAGGGCCTTGCCAAGGTCAAGTCCGGTGCCAAGATGTCCCTGACCTTCGAGGTTAAGCGCAAGGCGGTTGGCGACACCACTGAGCTGAAGAACCAGGCTGATGTCATCTTCAATAACCCGAACACCGGCAAGGAAGTCAATAACCAGACCAACGAGGTCGTGACCTACCACGGCAAGCTCAAGGTTGTGAAGAAGGACGGCAAGGAGGCCGGCAAGGTCCTGGAAGGCGCTGAGTTCGAGCTCTACCAGTGCACCTCGGCCACCGACCTCGGCGAGAAACCACTGACCGTTAACGGTGCCGACAAGTGGACCACCGGCGCTGACGGCACCTTCACAATCGACGGCCTGCACGTCACCGACTTCGAGGACAGCAAGGAGGTCTCCCCGGCAACCAAGAAGTTCTGCCTGAAGGAGACCAAGGCACCGGCTGGTTACGCCGAGCTGGACAAGCCGGTGGAGATTGACTTTACCCGCGAGAACATCGCGAAGACTGGTGAGCTCAACGGTGACGACAAGATTACCCTCGTGTCTGTGATCGACAACATCAAGCAGGACACCCCGAACCTGCCGATGACTGGTGGTGCTGGTGTCGGCATCCTGGCCGCTATTGGTGCAGCCATCGTCGCAGCTGGTGCATGGTTCGCTCGTCGTACCGCGCGTAACTGATAGCCGGGCGTAGTTCCGGTAGCGCAGACTGTCCATGGTGGTCTGCGCTGCGGGTCGGGTAGCCAAGGTAGGCCGCCCGACCCAATGAGGGGACTGGACTAGGCGTAGATTCCGGTCCCTATCTTTATCTTTCGTTGTAATCCCGGTCGCGCTGCGCTAGCGCGTGGGGCATTATTTTGGGTGGTGCGGGTCGTTGACTTCGGTGGTAGGCCAGGAAATGGGCCGGCGGCACAGGCGCCGTGGAGGCTTAGCTCTTCCGGCGGTAATCGTTGTCGTCGGGTTGTTGGTGATGCTGTACCCAGTGGTCTCGACCGCCTGGAACAACTGGAATGCCTCACGGGTGGCGCAAGAGTATGCGCGACTGGACAAAGAGACACCGGCGCAGGTGCAGGACTCCGTATGGGATGCTGCGCATGCGTACAACGAGGAGCAGACTTCGGGTCCGATCTTGGATCCGTGGCTGAACCGTATCGGTGTGGATAATCCCGATTATGAGGCTTACCTGGAACAGTTGGGTGAGACCGAAGCGATGGCTCGCCTCGTGTTTCCAGCAATAGACGTCGATCTGCCGGTGTTTCATGGCACCGCGGATAAGACACTGCAGCGTGGACTAGGACATTTATATGGCTCTGATTTGCCGGTAGGCGGACCAGGAACTCATTCCGTCATTACGGGGCATACGGGTCTGGCAAATTCGACGATGTTTGATCACCTCGACTCTGCCACCGAGGGAGATGTGTTCTACATCCAGGTTGCTGGCCACAAAATGAAATACGTCGTAGACGACATTCAAGTTGTGCTGCCGAGCGAGGTAGATGGCCTACGGCCAGTCGCTGATCAGGATTACGTCACACTGATTACGTGCACCCCGTACGGGATCAACACGCATCGCTTGCTGGTGCGTGGCCATCAGGTTCCTTTGGAGCCGGGAGAGGAGTCGGTATTTGAAGGCTCCCACGGCCCGGGTTGGCAATGGTGGATGTACGCACTGTTGGCTGCGGTGATTGTCATTGGTTGCTGGCTGGTGTGGTGGCTGCGACGGCAGAAGGCGGCCGGAGCACATGAAGTTATTAATGAGAAAAGTAGCGTGCGGGAGTAAGGCGATGAAGAGGTTGACAAATACATGGTCGGCCCGAATGTTTGCCGTCGGAGTAGCGTGTGCAATCGCGTTCGCGGGGCCGGGCATGGTTGCTGCGGAAGCGGTGCAGGTTGCCGGGCAACAGACTACTGGTGCGGAACGCACCGTAGATACGGATACGGTGACTGTTCGGCTTACGCAGGGCAATCCCGACGACGATGGGCAGGCACCTTCGGGAAAGATTCAGGGAGTCACGATACATCTGGCCCGGCTCGCCGGCCTAGATCCAAACAACGCTGACGATGTAGCACGCGTGCAAGACGCGGGTCTGGCCGAGGTTCGTGAATGGCGTACCGACGTGCACGTGGACCAGGTCACCGATGCCAATGGAGAAGTGACCTTTGACGGTCTAGCGGATGGCTTCTACGTAGTGACGTCGTCGGCGCCAGATAACTCCTACCGGGAGATCAACCCATTTGTGGTAGCGGTTCCATTCCACACTGTGGCGGACAATCCGAAACCAGTGCCAGGAGTAATTGTGGCCAAGACTCACAAACCGGGTGAAACACCAACGCCGCCCACGACGCCGACTACTCCGCCGTCGCATCCGAACACGCCGCAAACAACTCCAAACTATCCACCGACTAAGCCTGGGAATCCGCCACACCAACCCGAGACAACACCGTCGAGTACTCCAGGTGCAGGTAAGACCTCCACTCCGGCAGCTCCGTCGGGGAACAGTGGCTCATTGGCGATGACCGGTGCGCAGGTACTCGGTGTGGTTGCCGCAGCGATGGTGTTGATCGCCACTGGTTTCGTGATGATTGCCTTTAGCCGTAGGAAGAATTCAGAAAGCGAGGGACGCTAATGTCCTGGACAGATGCTCACCCGGCCGAGCCGGTAGTGTACCGCTGGCGAGCTTTTGCGGCGTTCATTGCTGCACTGGCTCTCATTGTTGGTGTTGCTGCACCGGCTGCCCTGCCCGGAATCGTTGGTGCCGTCGCCGAAGCACAAACCACGGCTCTGCGCACCGAGCTCGATTCTGCAGACCAGCTGAGCCTGACTGCTGGCGACTCCGCAACATTTGAAGGCCACTTTGTTGACGCCGGAACCGTGGAGGAGTTGGAGTTCACTGTTGAGACTGCAGGACTGGAGTTCGAAGGCTCGGCCTACACACTGACTATCGACGGCGAAGAGATCCCCGTCCGCGAAGGAGACAACCTCGTTGTAAAATCAACCAGCTCTTCAGTGACTTTCCGAATCACTGGCCTTTCTACTGACGTGCCAGCAGGAGCAGCTTTCTCATTGAAGACCCCAGCGGTCGCAGAGGATTCCGAACTTAGTGGGATGTCCGTCGATGTGCGGGGAGTAGCCGAGGAGACGCCCAGCACGTCTTCAACGGAATCCAGCGAAACCCCAGAAGCTCCTTCGGAAGTGACTGAGCCGCTGGAAATTGCTGACGTTGACGAGGCTCCAGCTCGCCTGATGGCAGCACCGAACATTACCCCGTACGCTGCAGGCGACCGAACCATCACGATGCAAAACGATGGTTACGTGCTCAAGGGAAGCCGCTATATCCCGAACTTTAAGATTCCGTCCGATGAGCTTTTTGGCGGCCAGCTGTCCATTCCGCAAGGCACGGTGGTTACCCTCAAATCCAGCGTTAACAGTAATTTATCGACTAACCCTGAGGACCTGACGATCTATTACACCGGTGCTAATGGCGGCTGGTACGAGGCCAAGGCAACCTATAAGAAGATCAGTGCTAAGGAATACCAAGTCACCCTCCCACGGATCACTATCGGCGGTAACGCCCAGATTCAGTTCAAGGGTGTTCACCGCGGGCCAGTCAATACAGTGTTTACAGCTTCCTTCACTGTTCCTGCGAAAGAGGAGTGCCAAGATCCGGTTACAAGCAGACAGCCAAAGCGCGATCTCACCCCAGCTGAATTTGCCGACGGTAGCCCTGTCTACGTTGTAACCAGTGAACCTAAGGATCTTCGCCGAGACACTTCCATTCTGAGCCGTCAAGTCAAACAAGGCCGAGACTTTCGCCAGGTGGGAGAGCCCACTCCCTGGGTGTACAATGCTCTAGCCTTTGATTCGAGTGATAACTGGCTCTATGCGGTGAGCCAGAGTCGCGGCCGAAATGGTGATCCTTGCTACCCGGCAGGAAATCTCCTTCAGATCAATCCGGCAACCGGTGAAGTATATAATCTTGGGCCTATTTTAAAGGCCGGAAGTACCGGTACCCCGTTTGAAACGAGCGGCGACCGGGATCTCCTCAACGCTGGCGTGTACACCAGCGAGGGATTCTTTGTGGGCAACACGTCCACTTCTGGTAGCCGTCACCTTTATAAGGTCGACGTCGACAAAGTCACGGCTCAACGCGTGCTAGGAAGCCAGAAGTCCTACTCGGAGGACTGGGCGGTGCTCCCGCAAGCCCAGAAGTATATGTGGGGTTTCCAGAGTGAGGCTCAGGCAGGCGACAAGCTTATCCTTGAACGCATTGACACACAGACCGGCGACATCAGGACCTGGGATCTCACCGGCATCAAGACCTTGGATGGGCGCACGATCTCGAACCCCTCTGCTTCTTGGGGCAAGGCGTGGACCTACTCCAATGGAAACCTGGGTTTTGGCTCGGGTAGTGCGAATGCGAATCAGCTGGGCTTTGAGCTAAAGATCACCAACCCAGATGATGATAGCCCGAAGTTCGAGCTGGTCAACATAATGAACAACCTGCCTGCTTCATTTAACACGGACGCGGCCTCCGACCTAGTTCCGCCGCCGCCAGCGCTGCAATCAAACATTGCGGTGAAGAAGCAACGCTCCGAGACCAAGATAGTAAACGGTGAAGTGCGTACTTTCTGGACCATCTCCCTGGAAAACACTACGGACAATGCCAGCTCGGGTGGTACGTTCTGGGAATACCTACCAACGGATACTCACTATGGTGTGAACGCTACCGACCCCAAGGCAAAGTTTGAGGGCTTTGGTCCGGGATCTACCGTGGTCAACGGCCGTGGTCCGGGGCCCAATGAGATCAAACCTGAGAGCGGCATTTACGCCGGGATGGACGTGCCGTCAGCCACAAGTGGTGAGGTGGGGTACATGAAGGGTTACGTGGGTACCCTTCCCGGACACGCGAAGGTAGAGTACGTCGTCTCTGCGCCGGTGCGAAAAGATGAGAACGGCAACCTCAAGACGGTGTGTAGTCCCAACAAGGTGGCCTTCCAGGCCACGGACGGGGAATCGAGTCCGGCTGAAGATGACAACGTCGCTACTGAAGCCTGTTTCAATAAGGTTGCTGTCGACAGCAAACCGCAGCCCGTTCCGGGTGCGGCGAACGAATACACCGCGAAGTACAACGTCGTAGTTGAGGCACCGGACGCGCCTGGCTTCGACACCAACGAAGTGATCTACGGCAAGCTTACGGACACCCCGAAGTTCGTTGGTGCTGCCACGGTTACTGGCGCCTCCGTGGTATTCAAGGACGAGTTCAACAAGACCAGCCAGCCGCAGTCGTACCCGGGCACCGGTCCGTACGAACTCAACAAGAATGACACTCCGAAGATCATTAAACCTAAATCCAAGGGTGTTGGCGGAAGCACTGGGCAGCATGTCTACGAGGTGACGGTGCGTTTCAAGCTGGATCGTTCAAAACTGGACAGCACCTCCGTCCCAGCCGGCTACCCGAGCCAACCTGCAGGTAACTCGCGCTGCTACACCAAGGGTGGCCTGCACGAGCCTAAATTTGGCCTCATGAATGAGGCAGAAATGGGTGGCTGGAAGGATACTGACTGTATCCCGCTGGAGACCAAGGAAATGGATGTCCTGCTCGAAAAGGCGAGCTACAACCCGGACAAGCCGAACGAGATCCAAACCGATAGGTTGCTCGATGGTGCGGAGTTCACTGTCCACCGCGGTGACGCTGACGGTAACCTGAAGCTAAACGCGGATGGCAGCGTCAACGTTGATGCTAACCCCGTGGTGAAGCAGTCCACGACCACCACCACAGGCCGCGTCAAGCTCGAAGGCTTGGATGCCCCTGGCGTTTATTACCTCATCGAGACGAAGGCGCCGAACGGCTATAACCTGCTGCCCGCGCCGATCAAGTTCTCGACGGAGTGGGATCAGAATGGCAATGCAGTCATCAAGGTGCTCTCCGGAGGGACCGCGATCACCAGTAATAGGTGCGCTGAGTCTGACACCGCTGCCAACTGTGTGAAGAAGATCGGCGTCCTTCAGGTCGCTGACATCACCAAGGGTGCACTGCCCAAGACCGGTGGTGAGGGCGTAGGCCTGTGGGCGCTCGCTGGTGGCGCGATTGTCGCGGCAGGGTGCCTCGCTTTGCGACGTCGCCCGGCATAGAACCACCGCTTGCGGCAACTTTAGAAAAGGCCCGCTCTTCCAATAACCAGGGAAGGGCGGGCCTTATTGCATGCTCATTGTCGGTTAGGAGTCCTGCGGGTCGTCGTCAATCACGGTGTCCTTGGCATTGCTGACATATTTGCGCCACCAGTAGATGAGAAGAAGCACGATGATGGCAGCGGCAGCCAGAATGGCCCACATCCACCACTGCCAGTGAATACCAGAGCTGTTGAATGCGGCCTCGTCTTTCGGATCCATCGGCACTCGGTGGCCAGTGACGAGCAAGCGGTGGGTATTTACGCCGTAGGGGGTGCAGGTAATGAGAGTGATGAGGTCCTGATCAGCCTCGCGGTGAAGAGAGCTGGTGTCAGCAGGTTCGACTACGCGAACGTCGTGGACCTCGTATTTCAGCTTTTCGCCACCAGCTGCGATATAGAAAACATCGCCCTCCTTAACCTTGCCGAGATTGTCCCACAACGTGGCATTTTGTAGGCCCGTGTGAGCGGAAAGTGCTGCGTGCCGACCCTCGCCCTCACCTACGCCGCCGACAGGTAGGTCCGTGCCGTAGAGGTGGCCAGCGCCGCGGGAGAGTGCTTTTTCTGAGGTGCCATGATAAATGGGCAGATCGGAATCGATGGAGGGGATAACAATGCGGCCCATGGCATCGGTCTCCGACAGCACAGACAGGTATTGGCGGTAGCGCTGGTACTTGGGGGAGTCTTCGTCATCGGTGGTGGTCCAAGCGTCTTCCACACTGATTTGGCCCAGCTGCGCGTTGTAAGACTGCGCCTCGTCCCACGCGGTGTGCAGTACCTCAGGCGGGGCTTGCTTTTCCAGCTTGGCGTATTCCTCCGCGGCGCGTGATTGGGTGTGGTTGTTCCACTGCGTGGCCACGACGGGGTAGAGCAAGACACCGAGGCCGACGAGAATCAGGATCAACGCGATGATGGCGTTGTGGTTGGTGCCTTTTTTCTTGGCTGCGTCGGTGTTTTCCGCTGGTTCCTGCTTGCCCATTGTGTCCTTCCTGTGTGGGGTCTGTTGCGGTGCGTCCTGGTATTGGCGTGGGGGTAGTTTTTGAATCTCAGGCTAGGGAAGATGTAGCTCTGAGAGAAAACGTGTCTGTCTAGTCGCCGATAACAAAGCACAGGGCTTCATACCGATTCAGAGTTGCCTCGTCGATGACCAAGATTTGATCAACCGCGCGCTGTTCGTGGAGCTCATCGATTGTGCGGGGCGCAAGATCTTGAAGTACATGCTCACGCTCAGCGCGAAGATCCGCTGTGGTTTTAGGCGTGAAGATAGGGGCTGTCATGGTCCATCCTGTAGGTATGAAATTAGTCCATGAAATGGGAAAACAAGTGGAGCCGACGACGGGAATCGAACCCGCGCCAGCAGCTTGGGAAGCTGCAGTTCTACCATTAAACTACGTCGGCACTGCGCGTTTGTACGCTCCGGCCTACTATACACCGCGGCCTTTAGCATGAGTAGAATTGGGGCCGTGCTTCTTTCAGATCGTGATATCCGTGCCGCCATTGACACCGAAGAATTGGGCATCGAGCCCTTCGACAGCGAACTTATCCAGCCCTCGTCCGTGGACGTGCGCCTAGATAAGTATTTCCGAGTCTTCAATAACTCGCGGTACACGCATATTGACCCCAAAGAGGAAATGCCGGACCTCACCACCTTGGTGGAGGTAGAAGAAGATCAGTCCTTCATCCTGCACCCAGGCGAGTTCGTGCTCGGCGCCACGCTGGAAAAATTCACCCTGCCGGCAGACTTGGCCGGCCGCTTGGAAGGCAAGTCTTCCCTCGGCCGTTTAGGATTGTTGACCCACTCCACCGCGGGCTTTATTGACCCAGGCTTTTCCGGTCACATCACGCTCGAGCTTTCTAATACCGCCAACCTGCCCATCGCCCTGTGGCCGGGCATGAAGGTGGGGCAGCTGGCTATCTTCAAGATGACTTCACCAGCGGAAAGCCCATATGGCACCGGCTCGCTGGGCTCGAAGTACCAGGGTCAGCGCGGACCGACGCCATCGAAGTCTTACCTGAATTTTCGATAGGCTTAAACCGGCATTCACATAGAGCCTCTAATATGGGGCTTTATGCGTATGACTGTAATCGGCACCGGATACTTGGGTGCAACCCATGCTGCCTGCATGGCCGAGCTTGGCCATGAAGTACTAGGCGTGGACGTAGATGACAATAAAATTTCCGCTCTTAAATCGGGCAAGGTTCCGTTCTATGAACCGGGCCTACCGGAGGTTCTCGAGCGCAATATCGAGGCCGGCCGTCTTGACTTCAGCACGGACTATGAAGAAGCAGCCGCGTTCGGCAACCTGCACTTTTTGGGCGTAGGTACCCCGCAGCGCCGCGGTTCCTACGCAGCGGATATGACCTACGTGAAGGCCGTCATCACGGATCTGGTGCCCAAGCTCAAGGGTGATCACATCATCTTTGGTAAGTCCACCGTTCCGGTGGGAACGGCTGCAGAGCTCCAGGAGTTGGCCAATGAGCTTGCCCCAGAAGGCACCACCGTGGAAATCGCATGGAACCCGGAGTTTCTGCGTGAGGGCTACGCCGTCAAGGACACCATCACCCCAGACCGCATCGTTCTCGGTGTGCGCGAAGGCGAAAGTCGTGCCGAAGAGGTAGCGCGCGAGGTTTATGCTCAGCCGCTATCGCAGGACACCCCATTCATCGTGACGGATTGGCAGACCGCCGAGCTGGTCAAGGTCTCCGCTAATGCGTTCCTGGCCACCAAGATCTCCTTTATCAACGCAGTCTCCGAAATCTGCGAGATTGCTGGTGCAGACGTTACCGCTCTTGCCGACGCCATCGGGCTCGACGAGCGCATCGGCCGTAAGTTCCTTGGCGCTGGCCTCGGCTTTGGCGGCGGTTGCCTGCCCAAGGACATCCGCGCCTTCATGGCCCGCGCCGGCGAGCTCGGCGCCGACCAAGCGCTGACCTTCCTGCGCGAGGTGGACGCCATTAATATGCGCCGCCGTGACCGTGTGGTGGACCTAGCCAAGGAAGCCTTCAATGGCTCCCTGCTTGGCCACCGCGTGACCGTATTGGGTTGCGCGTTTAAGCCGAATTCCGATGACGTGCGCGATTCGCCCGCCCTTGCCGTAGCCGGTTCCCTGTCGCTGGCTGGCGCGGCAGTAACCGTCTATGACCCAGAAGGCATGGACAACGCGAAGAAGGTATTCCCCACCTTGGATTACGCCGCGGACACTGACAATGCCCTGCGCGAGGCTGAGCTAGTTATTCTGGCAACCGAGTGGAAGCAGTTCAAGGAATTGGATCCGCAGCAAGCGGGCCAGCTCGTGGACAATAAGCACATTATCGATGGCCGCAATGTGCTGCCTGTTGCAGACTGGCAACAGGCGGGCTGGAAGGTCGATGCCTTGGGGCGCACCCTCTAGGTCCTCTACTTCTGAGATACAAAGGCTGAGCAGCGTGATTATTGCGCTGCTCAGCGTTCTGCATAAGGGCCCTAAGATTGTGCGCGCTGTGGCACTGTGAAAGCTGCAATGGCTGTAGTGATGGGAACCGCGAGGGTCAATGCCATCGCACCTACTCCGGAACGCAGCAGCTCAGTAGCGACGAGATCGCTGCTCAAAATCTGGCCGGCAGGGCGTTCTGCTGCGGTAATCAGCATGAGCAGCGGCAAGGCCGCGCCGGTATAGGTGAGAATCAACGTATAGACCATGGAGGCGATGTGATCGCGGCCCACCTTCATTGCGGAGAGGAAAAGCTGTGTAGGGCGGGCATCAGGGTCCGCTCCGTGGAGTTCGGTAATGGTGGATGCTTGGGCCACGGCGGCGTCGGCAAGGCTGCCCAAGGCACCGACTACAAAGCCGCATAAGAGCACGCCCACGATGGACACGTTGGGCATATAAAGAAGTAGCTTCAGGTTGTCCTCGGAACTGTAGCCTTGAAGCTGCGAACTATCGATAGCGGCCCACGCTAACGCTGCTGCAAGAATGAGAGCGCTAAGGGAGCCGCCCACCGCCGATGCCGATTTCCAATTCAGTCCGTGGACGAGAGGAACGGCGAGCAGAATGATAGCGGAGCAGGCAACGAGTGCTGACCACAGGGGATTATGGGCGTCGATAAGAGCGGGGACGAGGAACGCAAAGATCACGCCTAGGCTGAGCGCCAAGCCGATAAGGGCGCGCACGCCATGCCAGGCCGCAAAAGCGATAATGACGACGGCTATGATTACTGCCCACAGAGCTAGGCTTCCGGTGCGCTGATAGTCAGCGAAAGCATAGGACACAGTACCGGAAGGGTCATTAGCCTTGGAAAGAACAATTTTGTCGCCCGGTTTGAGCTGCGGATCGCCGGCATTTCCGTAGGTGACCAATTGAGTCATGCGTCCTTCGTCCTCGCCGGAGGTGATGTTGACCAAGGCGCGGTCGCACTGCACTTGCTCAGTCCCTGGAATGAGCGGCGGTTTATCAAAGGCCTGTCCAGTAAGTTCCGATTGGCAAGCCGAGTGATCTGTCGTGTCGACCGTGCCCTCGACCTGTGGGTGGTTGAGGGCATAGGTTTGCTGAAAATCAGTGGAGGTGTGCTCGGAGGCTGGACTCTGAGGCCACAGCACTGCCATGCCCGCAATGGTGGCAATAAGCGCTGTGACGAGCACGCCGAGCAAGGTTGATCGCCATGGATGGTGAGTTATCGAAGTAGAAAGCCGACCCCATGAACTAGGGGTCGGCTGAGATTTAGGTCCCGCAGAATGTCTTCCCATGCACCATATTGTTATGGATTATCAGTATCATTAGCAACTGGCGGGGGAGAAAGCTACTGCTTATAGCTCACCAGGAAGTTACCTAGGCGCTCGATGGCGTTTTCGATCTGGGATGCCCACGGCAGCGTGACTACGCGGAAGTGATCTGGGTTCGGCCAGTTGAAGCCGGTTCCCTGCACCATGAGGATCTTTTCCGCCTTCAAAATATCCAGCATGAGTTTGGCATCATCATGGATTTCATACACATTCGGATCCAGGTGCGGGAAGAGGTAGAGCGAGCCCATAGGCTTTACCGCGGAAACGCCGGGAATCTCATTGAGCTTCTCGTAGGCGATATTGCGCTGGCGCAAAAGACGCCCGCCGGTACCGGTGAGCTCAAAGATAGACTGCCGGCCACCTAGCGCCACCTGGATAGCGTGCTGCGCTGGCACATTCGGGCATAGGCGCGTTCCGGCGAGCAACTCCAGTCCCTCGATGAAGCCACGGGCGTGGTGCTTAGGGCCGGTAAGTACCATCCAGCCGGCACGGTAGCCACACACGCGATAGGCCTTGGACAAGCCATTAAATGTGATGGTGAGCAGGTCTGGGGCGAGCAAAGCGATGGAGATGTGCTGCGCGCCGTCGTAAAGAATGCGGTCATAGATCTCATCGGCCAAGATGAGCAGGTTATGTTCGCGGGCGATGTTGACAATCTTCTGCAAAACTTCGCGCGAGTAGACAGCACCCGTTGGGTTATTCGGGTTGATGACCACAATGGCCTTGGTCTTATCCGTGATCTTGGACTCGATGTCCTCGATCGATGGGTTCCAGTCGTCCTCCTCATCGCACAGGTAGTGCACTGGGGTGCCGCCTGCCAGGGAAGTAGCTGCCGTCCACAGTGGATAGTCCGGCGCCGGGATGAGAACCTCATCGCCATTATTGAGCAGCGCCTGGGTGGTCATGCTGATGAGCTCGGAGACGCCATTGCCCAAGAAGACATCGTTGATATCAAAGGGTGGGAAATCTTCAAGCTCGTAGCGGGTAACAATGGACCGACGAGCAGAAATGATTCCTTTGGAGGTGGAATAGCCCTGGGAAGTAGGCAGGGCAGCGATCATATCGCGCATGATGACATCGGGAGCCTCGAAGCCAAAGACGGCTGGGTTACCGGTGTTGAGTTTCAAGATGGTGTGCCCATCGAGCTCCATGCGTTCCGCTTCCGCAGAGACCTCGCCGCGAATGTCATACGCGACGCCTTTGAGCTTGTCGGACTGGTCAAAGATGCGGTGTTTCGGAGAAGTCATGGGAATATTGTGCCACGATCACAGCCACACAAAACGCTTTAACAGCGGCAATGACTATTTTTTATTCCACTCGCTGAACTTGCGCTTGGCCAGATCCATAGCCTGTCCGGTAATTTCGCCGGCTTGCATGCGGCGATCGGCCCACATCTTTTCTTCGATCATTTTTTGCTGTGCGCGCTCATGCGCCGTGAGCGCGCGAATCTCGCGCAATTGCTCTTTTTCAATTTGGCGCACGGATGGGGCGTGCCACGAGGAAGGGCCCACCTTGGCAACGTAGAGCAGAATCCACAGGATAGGGATGAGCGCGGCTGCTACCGCGCCTCCCAGCAAAAGCCATGGGCTGCTCAAGGTCGCGCTCATCACGATAAGCGTTGGGCTGGCAACGGCAAGCACCACCGAGCCGGAAAGTGCGGTCGCAAACTTTGGCTTCTTGCCCGCATTATGGGCGCGCGTGACCTCACCGCGGGAATAGACCTTGACCTCGTGGGAACCACGCGCCGGAATGTCTTGGAAGACGGGCACGAGGTCTTGGTGGGTGTGGGCGCGCATGACGTCGTCCGAGCGGTCTTCGAACTCCTCCATGGTTAACCGGCCTTCACCCACGGCGCGGGCGAGGTCATTGATGGCATCGTTGCGCTCGGAATCGGACAGACGCATCGTACGACTGATAGGGGAAGAACCAAAGTTATTACTCACATTTTCCAGTCTAGGAAAATTCTTCCCTTCCAGGGACGTGCTCTCAGCGAACGCGTCCTATAGGTCCTTCGTTTCAGCGTTAGGGGTCTTCTCGTCTTTCTTTTCTTGCTCGTTTCCGCCCACCAGGCTGGCCAAGAACGGGAAGATGGCGACAGTAAGCGCTCCACCAGAGACGAAGATCGAGGCATTTTCCGCCTCCATGATTCCGGAATTGACCGCCAGGGACGTTACCGCCACGATGATCGGCAGACCGGTGGCGGAATACAAACCTACTTGGAGGCGCTGGCGGAAGGTTTCAATATCAGATCCGGTATGCCCAACATTTTCGCGCAAGAAGACGGGCAGGCCACGGGTTACCAAAATGAGAGCTGGAATGCCCAGTACCTTCCACGGATTATTGGCGATGGTATCCCAGCTAATGCTCATGCCAGAGACCACAAAGAAGACTGGGATAAGCATGGAATAAAACACCACATCGAGGCGGTGCTCTAGGCGGCGGTGAAATTCATCCGGGATAATACGGTTCAAGATGATGCCGGCAGCAAAGGCACCGAGCACAATATCGAGTTCAAAGACTGCGGTAACGGCCATAAGAATGGCCAGAATCAGGATGATAAGACGCAAGATCGTCTGATTGGTGGAGCCCGCACCGGAGATAAAGGCGGTCTTCACCCAAGGGATGGTCGAGGCGATGGCCGCTGGCATGACGGCGACGGCAACGGCGATGATGATGAAGAACAACAAAATGATCATCGTCGTCAGCGTGGAACGAGTACCCAGTAAGAGTGCCATTGCGGTAATGGGGGCGACCTCACCAATGGCACCATGAATCATCACGGAGTTGCCCACCTTGGTGCCCAGAATGCGGTCCTGTTTCAGCATCGGCGTGAGCGTGCCGAGCGCCGTTGATGTCAGTGCCAAGGCGACGACGATGGCACCTGGCACGTTATCTACCAGGAAGTAGGCGCCCACACCACAGGCGAGGGCACAGATTGCCCAAGTGGATAGCGCCGTTCCGGCTTCCTTGGTTTTGAGGGTGGAGATTTGAATCTCAAAGCCGGCGAGGAGGAACAGCGCGCCCACGCCGAGTTCCTTGAGCATTTCGATTCCTTCGTCCTCGGCCGCGAGGTCGAGTACGGAAGGGCCAATAATCATGCCGAAAATCAGCAAGAGGGCCACCGACGGCAGGCGGTAGCCCAACATATAAGAGACCAGCGGCGCGAGTAGAGCCGCGGCCATAATCCAGGCGAAAGAGACGAGGGAATTTGTATTTTCAGTTGCGCCTGCCGCCAGCAGCAGGGCATCGGTGGCGAGTCCCGCATTAAAATGCATGGACTACAGCGTACGCACCAATGCCCCTGCGTGCCTACTCAGATTCAGGTGGCTTGGGCACGCTTTCCGACGCCGGCGGTGCCGGAGGCGCCGGAGGTGCTGGCGGCGCAGCCTGTGGGGGCTTCGGAGCAGCTGGCGCCTGTGGTGGTTTCGGCGCCGCTGGGGGCGTCGGTGCTGCGGGCGCTGCGGGTGCGTTTGGCGGTGTTGGAGCAGCTGGTGCTTTTGGTACAGGTGCTGCCGGGGCGCACGGTGGGGTAGGCGCGCTTGGCGCTGCGGGAGCTGCCGGTGCTTGGGGAGTCTGCGGTGCAGCTGGCGGGGTCGGTGCCGAAGGCGCAGAAGGTGCACTTGGCGCGGGCGCAGCCGGTACTGCGGGTGCGCTTGGTGGTGTTGGAGCGGCTGGTGCCTTTGGCGCAGGTGCTGCTGGAGCACTTGGAGGGGTGGGTGCGCTCGGTGCCGCGGGAGCGGCTGGTGCGACGGGTGCCGGTGGTGCTTGTGGAGCAGTTGGTGCGGCTGGTGCCGCTGGCGCTGCAGGTGCGCTAGGCGGGGTCGGCGCGGTTGGTGCCTTGGGCGCAGGTGCTGCCGGGACGCTCGGTGAGGTAGGCGCGCTTGGTGCTGCGGGTGCAGCCGGTGCTTGAGGAGCTTGCGGTGCAGCCGGCGCTGCGGGTGCGGCCGGTGCTGCAGAAGCGGCCGGGGTGTGGGTGGTGTTTGGGGTGGCGGAAGTGGGGGCGTCGGCAAGCGGGGCTTCATTGGTGCCCGCGGACTTCTGGTGGCGCACCGGGGTAGCAAGGAACGTCTTGGGGCGGGGCTCCGGCAGGGTGCCGGACTCGTCGAGGGAGATGGAATTGCGCAGCATCACTGCCACGTCATTGACCTTCGTGGTGGGAGCGGAATCCTGAGCCAAGGACTTCACACCGCCGGTCATCATGACATTGCAGAAGGGGCAGCCGGTGGCGATTTCTTCCGCGCCGGTCTCTAGAGCCTGCTCGGTGCGGAAGTCATTGATGCGGGTGCCGAGCTTTTCCTCCATGAACATGCGGGCGCCGCCGGCGCCACAGCAGAAGGCCTCGTCGCGGTTCTTGTCCATCTCGCGCAGCTCCACGCCGGTGGCCTCGAGCAGCTCGCGTGGAGGATCGAAGACCTTATTGTGGCGGCCGAGGAAGCAAGGATCGTGGTAGGTAATGGGCTTGCGGTTTTCCGGCGTGCGTGGCACTGGCTTGAGCAAGCCTTCGCGCACCAGCCGGTTGAGCAACTGGGTGTGGTGGAAGACGTCGAAGTGCCCGTCAAAGTCCGGGTACTCATTGCGGATGGTGTTAAAGCAGTGCGGGCAGGTGGTGATGATCTTGCGCTGGCCCTCCGGCACGCCGTCAAAGGCGTTGTTGAGGGTTTCAACGTTTTGCTGCGCCATCATCTGGAAAAGGAACTCGTTGCCGGCGCGGCGGGCAGGATCACCCGTACAGGTCTCACCCGTGGAGAGCACGCCAAACTTTACGCCTGCGGTATGCAGCAGGTCTACTACGGCACGAGTGGTGCGGCGGCCATCGTCATCATAAGCGCCAGCACAGCCCACCCAGAGCAGGTATTCCATATCGGAGAAATCGGCCTCGTCCTCACCGATGATGGGGACATCGATGCCATCGGCGCGGGCCTCATCGATCCAGGCGCGGCGCTCAGAATTATTCCGGCCCCATGGATTGCCCTTGTTTTCCATATTCTTAAACAAGCCGGTGAGCTCGGAAGGGAAGTCCGATTCTGCGAGCACCTTGAAGCGGCGCAGGTCCGCAATGTGGTCGATGTGTTCAATATCGGTTGGGCACTGATCCACGCAGGCACCGCAGTTAGTACAAGACCACAGCACGTCATCGTCGATGACGCCGGCCATGGACAGCACATCCAGGCCTTCGTGCGGGTTGTAATTATCCAGTGCGCCCTGACGCAGATCCATCATGACCTTTTTGGGGCTCAGAGGCTTTTCGGTATTCCACGCCGGGCATAGTTCTTGGCAGCGGCCGCACTCGGTACACGAGGTGGAATCCAGCAGCATCTTCCAGCTACCTGGGGTGATGTCTTCCTCCAAGTCCGGGGTGGGCAGGGATTGTAGGGCCTTTTCACCGGTGGCGTTGCGCTGGAAGAAGATATTGAAAAAGCTGGTGAAGCGGTGCCACATCACGCCCCATTGGAAATTGCGGGAAATGAAGACGATAAACAGCATGCCGGACAGCAGCTTGAACAAGGCGAAGAAGCTCACCAATGCCGGGGATTCGGGGAAGAGCTTGGCCAAGTGGATGCTCAAGAAATCCGCCCAGGCGGAACCGCCGCCGTAGGTGGCGATCTTGGTGGATTTCACCAAGATCATGCCGAGTCCCTCAGAAAAGACAATGAACTCTACCCAGCGTGCTGAGGCGGTCTGAGAATTGAAGAAGCGGCTGCCCCGCTCAGTATCGCCGAGTTTGAAGCGCACGCCGATAAGGAAGCCAATACCTAGGACCGTCGCGATGCCCAAAACTTCCTCGACGAAGTGGTAAACCGGCCAGTGGCTGAGCCACGGCCAGCCCTTATCCGGCGCGAAGGTTTGGATATAGGCCTCAAACCACACCAAAATGCCAAAGAGGAAGCCCACCATTACCAGCCAGTGGGCGGCATTGACCAGCGGTTTACCCTTGAAGTGGGAGTGGCCAAAGACCTCTGCAATAACGCGCCATAAACGCTTGCCTATATTATCGGTGCGCTTGAGCTGGTTAGGTCCGCCGGAGCGGATGAACTTAAAGAGGGCCCATACGCGGGTGAAAAAGTACAGCCACACCGGAATCGATGCAGCTATAGCGATCCAACCGAACACGGTGGTCATGCGTGCTCCTTTATTACTGATGCTCCACGTTGTTATCTACCTTAAAGCCTCGGGGCAAAAATCCCAGAGTCTGCATTCAGTGCGGTGCCGCGGCGGGGTGGACTGTACACTGTCAAGATGAGAAACTCGGCCGTCACATTCTTTTGAACGTGCTGTACACGGCGGCAGAGTAAAGCCAGTGCCGGTGCCTGCAGCGTGGCCTAACCTGGCAAGAAGAGAGCCTAAACCGCCGTAGAAAGGGCAAACCGCCATGGGCAAAACGAATATCACCAAGGCCGCGGTGGCCTTGACCGCAGGCCTTGCTGCCTTTGGTGTCACCGGATTTGCCGTGGCGCAGGGCGGTTTGACAGCAAACCTGGCCCTTTCCGGTAGCTTTTTCAAGATCACCATGGGGCACTTGGACGGAGAAGGCTTTTCGCTTTTTGTTGATGACGATCAAAAGGGCGAAGAACACCTTCCCGTTGCCCGTATCAAGCTGGACCACGCGAAGGTCTCTGATCTTTGTCTTTCGGTGACTGTCCCCAAGGTGCCCGGCGTGGGTGAGGCGACACTCGCGCTCAAGGCTGAGGGTGAGGGCAGTACAGAGTCCGATAGCCTGCTGGTCGGTGCGACCGACGTGGATGGTTCCTTGGTGATGCAGGATGTCAACGTGGGCATCGATGCGAATCAGCTCAGCGATACCGCCGATCCTGGCGCCTGGGGTCTCTATTCCAAGCAAGTTTCCCTCAAGGCTGATGATGTGAAGGCCACCTCCGTGGGCGCGCAGCGCCTTTCTGCCAAGAATGTGGGAGTGACGGTGAGGAGGGGGTCCGATAATGGCTGCTGAGTCCAGCACGGAAGAAACACAGACCCTCCCGGCGGCGGAGGCAACGGGCGAGGAGGAATCTAAGCCCAGCCTGTGGCAGCGCTTCCGCCGCTGGCGCAACGGCCGGCCCTTCTTTCCCGGACTGTTGCTCATCTTGTCCGGCATCATCATTGCCGCGCCGGCCTATATCACCATCCGGATCTCTGACCTTTTGGTCATGATCTCCACTATTTCTGGCGTATCTACGCTGCTTATCGGCGTCTTGCTAGCCATGTTCGGCCTTGGTGCGTGGTTCCAGCCGGCAACCTCGAATTATGTCGGGGTGCTAGGCATCATCGTGGCCATTATCGCCTTGCCGACGTCCAACTTGGGCGGCTTCATCATCGGCTCCCTGCTCGGCATCATTGGCGGGGCCTTTACCTTTGCGTGGCAGCCGGGGGAGCAAAAGCGCCGCACCAAGGAAGCAGCAGAGCAATGATGAGGGCGATGCCGCGGGCGGCGCGTAGCTGCTTGGCCGTACTCACCTGTGCCCTGGTGGTGGGTGGTGTGAGCGGTTCCGAACGGGTTAATGCGCAAGATGCCCCGGCGGTTCCGTACTTCAGTACCGTCTTCGCGGATAAGGTGACGCTGACGAAGAATGTCACCGTGTCCTTGGGCACTTTCCCCACCGCCAGCGGTGATGTGCGGGTTCTAGAGCTGAAGGGCGAGAACCTCGACATCGATAATCTGGGGATTACGCTACCCGGCCGCTACGGCGATGGCATGTTGACTACGGGAGGGGATACCACCGAGGTACGCGGCGGACCGGTGACCATTATGGCTACCGAGCTCACAGCCACCCCGGCGGTGGGTAAGGTTTCTGCACCCCGGGCGGATATCGATTTAAGCCGCGACGATATCAATGCCGTGTTGGACAAACTTGGTGTTCCAGAGCCACACCCCGTCCCAGATGCGGAAGTGCCCGATGTAATCATGGAGCATCTCGAGCTGCGCGATGTCACCCTTGAGCTGGTAAACCTCAAGGGTGCTCACTTTAACGCGCCGACCGTGACGGTAGGGCTGGAATAGCTCACGGCCGGCGAAGACCTACCCTTGAGCGAACTGGGACTGATGTAGGCGCCAGTATGCGCCTTGGGCCGCAAGGAGATCGTCGTGCGAGCCTTGTTCCACGATGGTGCCGTTTTCCATGACGAGGATGAGGTCAGCATCGCGAATGGTGGACAAGCGGTGGGCAATGACGAAGGAGGTGCGGTCCGCGCGTAGCGCGTTCATCGCCTCTTGGACGAGGACCTCGGTACGGGTATCGACCGAAGAGGTGGCCTCATCAAGGATGAGCAGCGCGGGCTGGGCCAAGAACGCGCGGGCAATGGTGATGAGTTGGCGCTCGCCGGCCGAGATAGCACCGCCGTCTTGGTCGATGATGGTGTCGTAGCCATCGGGCAGCGCGTGCACGAAGCGGTCTACATAGGTCGCCTTTGCCGCAGCGATGACTTCTTCGTCCGTCGCATCCAAGCGGCCGTAGCGGATGTTCTCCATGATCGATCCCTTGAAGAGCACGGCGTCCTGGAGCACCATACCCACCTGGGAACGCAGGGTATGGCGAGGCATACGGGCGATATCGTGCCCATCAATGCGAATCTGACCGCTATCTAGCTCATAGAAGCGCATGAGTAGGTTGACCAGGGTGGTCTTGCCGGCGCCGGTGGGGCCGACAATAGCCGCGGTTTGGCCGGGCTCCACGCGCAGGTTGAGGCCAGTGATGAGCTTCTTATCCTCTGCGTAGGAGAAGCCAACGTCTTGGAACTCCACGAGTCCTTGGGCGCGGCCGGGAAGGTCTTCATCGATGGTGTCGGGGGCTTGCTCTTCGGCGTCGAGAAGCTCAAAGACGCGCTCGGCCGAGGCCACGCCGGACTGTACCTGCTGCATCATGCCGCCGAGCTGGCCTAACGGCTGATTGAACTCGCGGGAGTATTGGATGAAGGCAGTGGCAGCGCCCAGAGTCATGTGTCCATTGGCCACGCGCAGACCACCCAGGACCGCAATGGCCACATAAGACAGGTAGGACAGGAACTGCATGATGGGCATCATGATGCCGGACAGGAACTGAGCCTTAGCTGCGGAGCGGTAGAGCTCCTCGTTGCGCTTGTCGAATTCCTCCGTCATCGCCTCCGTACGGCCAAAGACGATGGCTAGGTCGTGGCCGGAGAAGGATTCTTCCACTTGGCCATTGAGCTGACCGGTGGAGCGCCATTGAGTTTTGAATTGGCGCTGCGAGCGGGTGCCGATGACGCCGATAACTAGACCGGTAAGCGGCAGGGACAGCAGGGCGATGAGAGCGAGTTGCCAGGAGACGCTGAACATCATGATGGTGATGCCAATGACCAGCAACGCGTCATAAAACAGCTGCGATAGCGCCTGCTGCAGGGCCTGCTGCACGTTGTCGATGTCATTGGTGGTGCGCGAAAGGATATCGCCGCGCTGCTGGGAATCAAAGTAGTTGAGAGGCAGCGCATTAATCTTCGCCTCTACGCGCTCGCGCAGGTCAAACACGATATCCATGCTTAACTTGTTGAGGATGGCTCCCTGCCACCACTGGAAACCTGAGGAGACGATATACATCGCGATTACGGTGATGATGAGCGTGCCCAGGTGGTTAAAATCGATGCCTTCACCGGGGACGAAGTCCATTGCGGAAGCCATATCCGCAAAGCGGTCCTGGCCCCCAGCGCGCATGCCCGCAATGGCTTGCTCGGCGGAAATATTAGAGGGCAGGTTGCGCGAAATGACGCCGGCAAAGATGACGTCCATGGCTTTGCCCATGATCTTCGGGGCTACCACGGCTAAGAAGATGCAGACGATATTCATCGCCGCGACAGCCCAAAGACTGCGCTTGAAGGGAGCAAGCAGGGAGAAAAGGCGTTTGGTGGAGGGCCAGAAATTCTTGGCTTGGCGGGGTGCGGAGCCGTCCATGGGATCAAGGCCGGCGTCCGTGGACTCGGTGGTAGAGGTGGTGTTTTCAGCCATTAGTTTTCGCCTCCTGCAACACCGGCGGTTTCTTGGGAATCAACGATTTCTTGGTAGACCGCGCAGCGGCCAAGGAGCTCCTCGTGCGTGCCGCGGTCAACAATGCGGCCGGCATCCAGCACCAGAATCTGGTCGGCATCGCGGATTGACGCCACGCGCTGGGCGACGATAATGCTGGTCACCGGCTGCTCGCGCTCGGCAAAGGAGGCGTGCATTGCGGCGCGCACCTTGGCATCGGTGGCCACGTCCAGCGCGGAGAAGGAATCATCGAAGAGATAGATCAGCGGGCGGGCAACAAGCATGCGCGCGATGGACAGGCGCTGGCGCTGGCCACCGGAGACATTCGTGCCGCCCTGTGCGATGGGCATGTCTAGGTCTTCTACGAAGTCCGCCTGAGCCACGCGCAGCGCCTCCCAGAGCTCGTCATCGGTGGCTTCGGGGCGGCCCAAGCGCAGGTTGGAGGCCACAGTGCCGCTAAATAGGTAAGCCTTCTGCGGGACGAGGGAGACGCGCTGGACGATGTCCTGGCGGGCCAGGGAGGTGGTAGGGGTGGCGTCGATAAGCACCTGGCCTTCCGTCGGCACGTACAGGCGTGGGATGAGGGAAACCAGGGTGGTCTTGCCCGAGCCCGTCGAACCGATGATGGCGGTGGTGGTGCCGGGCTGAGCGGTAAAAGAAATGTCTTCTAGCACCGGCGCATCCGCACCGGCATAAGAAAAGCCCACGTTGCGAAATTCCACCGTGCCCGCGCAGGTCTCCGGAGAGGTGGTGGAGCTGGGTGGGGTAATGGAGGGCTCGTGCTGGAGCACCTCGGTGATGCGGCGGGCACAGATGATGGCGCGCGGCAGCATCATCGCCATGAAGGTACCCATCATGACCGCCGCCAGAATCTGCAGCAGGTACTGCAGGAATGCGGACAGCGAGCCGACGTTGACCAAGCCTTCATCCACGCGGTGTCCGCCGAACCACAGGACCGCGCCTGTGGCCACGTTGAGGATCACCGTAATGAGCGGGAACATCACCACGAAAAGCCGGCCGATGTTCAAGGACAGGCGGGTGATGTTTTTATTTTCCTCGGTAAAGCGCTCGGACTCATAGGCCTCGCGCACGAAGGCACGCACCACGCGGATGCCGGTGATCTGCTCGCGCAGGGTGCCATTGATGGAATCCAGCTTGTCCTGCATGGAACGGAAGAGCGGCATGAGGCGGGAAATGATAACGGAGATGGTACCGAGCAACACCGCTACGGATACCCACACCAGCCAGGACAAGCCTGCGTCTTCGCGCACGGCCATGATGATGCCGCCGATGGACATGATGGGTGCGGTCACCATGAAGTTCAGCATCATCATGTAGACCATCTGCACCTGCTGGACGTCATTGGTGCCGCGGGTAATGAGCGTAGGTGTGCCAAAGCGGCTCATGTCCTCAGTGGACAGGGAATTAACGTGGCGGAAGACCTCGCCGCGTAGATCTCGGCCGACGCCCATGGCGGTGCGGCTGCCGCACCATACCGCGCCGATGGCGGTGATGACTTGGGCAAACGCGACGGCCAGCATGATGCCGCCGGTGCGCCAAATGAAGTCCACATCGCCCTGAGACACACCTTCATCGATGATCTTGGCATTAAGCGATGGAAGGTACAGCGTGGCGGCCGTAGATAAGGCCTGCAGGACAAGCACCGCGATGAAATACGGCGTATATGGCGCCGACCGTGTAACGAGAATGCGAACCAGATCCATGGACTCGCGCCCCTTTCCTTGCCGTGGCTGGGTAGCCGTGCAAGTTTATACCGGTGGTGGGTGGGGCGCTAGTCGGTAATTGCTGCTAAATCCCCACGTGAGCCAGCTGCGCGCGGGTGATGACGCTGCGCCAGTCTTCAAAATCCTGCAGTGGGGCGCATAGGCCTTCCCACGTGGTGACGGTCACGCCGCGGGCCTTGAGTTCCAAAACGAGGAGCTCGCGGTCGCCAGAGGCGGCCAGGCGCTGGATTTCGTTATGCGTGATATCGCCGTCTGGTCCTACCCGCACGTTGCCGATAAGGCGCAAGCGGGGAGTGGTGCCGGGGCCGCAGTGAGAGCCCGTGACGGCGTCGCCCAGCACGCCTGCCAAGCCCGCAAAGCGGCGGAGTAGACCGAATGGTGCGGTGCACTGGGTAATGAGGTCCACACACATGCCAGCGCTGATAAGCTTCTCGGTGGTGGATAGGGCTGCCGGGCCCTCCCCGATGATGGCTATACGCTGCATGAAAGTGCCTCCTTGTGCGGGGCGCGGACGCCCGCAATAGACTGTCTTGTCTGTAAATCTAGTCCGCTTGGTACGGATTGGAAACTTTTTATTCGCACCTCCCGCCAAGCTCAGCGGCTTTTCGCCCAGAATCCGCTGCGCCGCCTCGGGGTTTTGCCTAATGTGTGACGGCATGAACCCAACGACGAACCTGCTGGACGGTGGCAAGAACTACCGCGACCCCAGCATCTCCCCGGAAGGCACGCGCGATACCGCGCCGCTGGACGCCGAGGTAGCCGCGCGCAACCAGCAATTGGTGGACCAGTGGGCGGATAAGCTTTATGACGCCTCAGCGGAAACCATTACCGAATGGGCCGCCGAACACGCACCCGGCCGCCTGGCCGTGACCATGTCCATGGAAAACACGGTCTTGGCCGAGCTCGCTCACCGCGCCGGGCTCGATGCAGACCTGCTTTTCATCGATACTGGCTGGCACTTCCAGGAAACCCTGGAGGTAGCCGACGAGGTAGAAAAGCGCTACCCGGACCTACCCCTAGTACGGGTGCTCCCGCTGCTCAGCCCAGAGGAACAAGACGAGGTATACGGCCCGCGCCTCTACGCCCGCGATACCGCGGCCTATAACCGCATGCGCAAGGTCGAGCCGCTGAACATGGCCATGGACCCTTATGCCGGCTGGGTCACTGGCCTGCGCCGCGCCGATTCCGAGCACCGCGCCACCGCCCCGGCGCTGAGCCTCGACCGCACCGGCCGATTGAAGATCTCGCCCATCATCACCTGGGATCTAGACGATACGGACCGCTATATCGAGGACAACGACCTCATCATCCACCCACTCACCCTGCAGGGATACCGCTCCATCGGCTGCGCACCGCTGACCTTCCCGGTTGGTGAAGGCGACGATGCCCGGTCCGGGCGCGTATTTGCAGACGGCAAGACAGAATGCGGGTTACACGAATAATGAGCACACTTTCTCCACACTTAAAAGACCTAGAAAACGAGTCCATCCACATCCTGCGCGAGGTGGCCGGGCAGTTCGACAAGGTAGGCATCCTCTTTTCCGGCGGCAAGGACTCCGTTGTCGTCTTCGAGCTAGCCCGCCGCGCCTTCGCCCCGGCCACGGTGCCGTTTGAGCTGCTCCATGTCGATACCGGCCACAACTTCCCTGAGGTCATCGATTTCCGCGACCGCCTCGTGGAAGAATCCGGCGCTCGCCTCCACGTCGCCCGCGTCCAGGACTGGATCGACCGCGGCGACCTGCAAGAGCGCCCCGATGGCACCCGCAACCCGCTGCAATCCGTGCCGCTGGTAGAGACCATCGCCGAGCGCGAATATGACGCCGTGTGCGGTGGCGCCCGCCGCGACGAGGAGCGCGCCCGCGCCAAGGAACGCATCTTCTCCATCCGCGATTCCTTCGGCGGCTGGGATCCCCGCCGCCAGCGCCCCGAGCTGTGGGACCTGTACAACGGCGGCAAGATGGCCGGCGAAAACGTCCGCGTCTTCCCCATCTCCAACTGGACCGAATCCGATATTTGGGAATACATCGGCGCCCGCGAACTGGAGCTGCCCTCCATCTACTACTCGCATAAGCGCGAGGTATTCAAGCGCAATGGCATGTGGCTAGCACCTGGCGAATGGGGCGGCCCGGCCAAAGGCGAGGAACTGGAAACCCGCACCGTGCGCTACCGCACCGTGGGCGATATGTCCTGCACCGGCGCTGTGGAATCTACCGCGTCGACCCCGGATGAGGTACTCGCGGAGATCTCCATTTCCACCCTTTCCGAGCGCGGCGCCACCCGCGCCGATGACAAACTTTCCGAGTCCGCCATGGAGGACCGCAAGAAGGAAGGCTACTTCTGATGACCACGACCCTCACGCCGAATGTCGGCGCCCTCAAGCAGCGCGATACCCTGCGCCTGTGCACCGCCGGCTCCGTTGATGACGGCAAGTCCACCTTCGTCGGCCGCCTGCTCTATGACACCAAGTCCGTGCTTGCAGACCAGGTGGAGTCCATGGAGCGCACCTCCACCGACCGCGGCTTCGATGGCATGGACCTTTCCTTGCTTGTTGACGGCCTGCGTGCCGAGCGCGAGCAGGGCATTACCATCGACGTGGCCTACCGCTACTTCGCCACGGATAAGCGCACCTTCATCCTCGCCGATACCCCCGGCCACGTGCAGTACACCCGCAATACGGTCACCGGCATGTCCACCTCCCAGGTGGTGGTGCTTCTTATCGACGCCCGCCATGGCGTTGTCGAACAAACCCGCCGCCACCTCAACGTGGCCGCGCTCTTGGGCGTGCGCCACGTGGTCCTCGCGGTGAACAAGATTGACCTGGTGGATTATGACGAGCAGGTCTTCCGCGATATCGAGTCCGAGTTCAACCAGATCGCCACCCGCCTGGGTATCACCGATATCACCGTTGTCCCGATTTCCGCGCTCAAGGGCGATAACGTGGTTGAGCGTTCTGCCAATATGGAGTGGTATACCGGCCCAACCGTCCTCGAGGTGCTTGAGACCGTCCCCGTGGCCACCGGCCGCGCCGATGAGCTGGACTTCCGTTTCCCCATCCAGTACGTCATCCGCGAGCATGCCTTCGATTACCGCGGCTATGCCGGCCGCGTGAAGGCAGGCTCCATCTCCGTGGGCGACGAGGTCCGTCTCCCTGAAGGCCGCACCAGCACCATCACCCAGATTGACACCGCTGACGGCCCAGCCGACACAGCCGCCACCGGTGACTCCGTCACGCTCCTGCTTGCCGACGACGTCGATCTCGCCCGCGGCGATCTCCTCGCCGGCCCCCAGCGCCCCGCGTCCACCCGCGAATTCGACGCCACCGTTGTGGGCCTGACCGAAAAGGAGATTAAGCCTGGCCAGATGCTCAAGCTGCGCTACGGCTCTTCCCTGGTCAAAGCCCGCGTCGCCGCCGTCACCCGCACCCTGGATCTTGATGGCGTTTCCGACGTCGAGGACCCCGAGTCCGTCGCCATGAACGACATCGCCCACATCACCATCCAGACCCAGGCCGAGCTCCCCGTCGAGGACTATGCCGCCCGTGGCGCGGTGGGCAACTTCCTGCTCATCGATCAATCCTCCGGCAACACCCTCGCCGCCGGCTTCGTAGGCCACCGCCTGCGCTAGTCACTCTTTGCGCTGCTGCTGTTCTTTTCACCGCGCATCATTAGGATGCCCGTGATGCCGAGCAGCAGCGGCGTGGAGATACCGAACACCGTAGGCCCTACTACGGTCAAGTTCACGATCGGCAGGACAACCGCCGCCACCAGCGCGAAAGCCCCGAACTTCTGCTGAAACGTCTTCTCGCTCATTCTTATCTCTCCTTCGGCTACGTTACAGCCACGATAACCGCCCCTAGCTCCCCGCGAAAGCCTAGAACGCGGCCATTTCTTGGCTTCCGTGCTCCCCTCGAAGCACCGCTCCGCCGCACCGCGGCCGCCTCCGCAAACAAAACAAGCACGTTTCGCCGCCTAACTGGTGAAGTTTTAGCGAAACGTGCTTGTTTTACATCGAACTATTGCATAGGCGGAACGTCGCCGGACATGACTACCTTTTGCGCACCTTCATCCCAGCGGAAGCCGGCTTGTGTTGTCCCCGATGCTTCAGCGTTGCCCTCACCCTCCTTTGGCCAGCGGTAGGTAACTGCAATCTCGGAATCATCCACTCGGCTGACCTTTGGCGAAAACCCGTATGCCTTTGCAGTGGCCGTTCCTAGGTATTCGCCATTGTGGAAAAGCAGGATGTGATATGGCGAGGAAGCGGTCGCTCCTTCAAGCGTGACGGTTATCCACGAAAGATCTGCGCACGGGTCAAAATTGGAGTCAAAAGGCCTCCACGGCCTATTAAGTCCTGGATATGGTTCAACCTGAGCGATTGCCTTTTCATAGGCACTCTCGTCATTGTCGGAGCTGCACTCAGAAGAGCCACCATTGTCTTGACCCCGGCTAGGTGCACTCTCGTCCTGCTTCTTCTCTGGAGGAGTTTCGACGACGGTAGTGGTCTTTTGCGCGGGCTTTTCTTCAGTATTTCCGTCGGTGGAAGAGGGAGCTTGATTCGCTTCTGGAGCGCTTTCCTTTGCAGCAGAGAAAGAAGGCGAATCTTCTGGATCCGCAGAATCACTTCCACAGGCTGTTAAGGAAAAGCAGAGAACACCGGCGCTAGCCACTGCTGCTGCGGAACGCAGTTGAAGCAAGAAATGGTCGAGGCTGTTGAGCATGGTCGAGTTTCCTTTCGCGGGACTATTAGCAGGAAGCCGAGTCAAACCCGACAATAGCAACAGCGCTGGCCAAGACAAGCCGAAATGACGATCCTAGACTTCTTATCCCGTTGGCGGTACGTCGCCGGACATGATGACCTTTTGCTGTCCTTCATCCCACCGGAAGCCTGCGTCGGTTGTGCCTGAGCGGTTGGCATTGCCTTCACCTTCGCGCGGCCAGTGGTAGGTTACCGCGATCTCGGAATCACTCACACGCTCAATAGTGGGGGCGAATCCATAGGGCTTTGCCGTTGCGGTGCCTAAGTATTCGCCGTGATTAAACAGCATGATGTGGAAAGGAGAAGAACTAGTTCCTCCCTCAATCATCAGGGTTTCCCACGATAGGGATGCGCAGGGGTCATAGCCGGAGGAATCAAAGAGCTCCCATCCGATGGTGCCCCACGGAGCGACTTGGGATACTCCCTCGGTGAATGCTGTTTGGGCATCAGCTGCGCCACACGACGAAGTGGTGTCGGCTTCTGGACTCGGCTGCTCGTCATCCATCACGACGTTCGGAGGCACCGGCCGAGTAGTTTCTTCTTCCGTCGCAGCAGAGTCAGTGGGCGATTCTTCCGGCTTGGCATCGCTGTTTTCTTCTGTAGCGGACATAGTCGCTGTCTCAATCGTAGGCTCTTGGCCTGTGGTGTCCGTGGAATTCTCAGTGCAGGCGGTCACGACTAAGCCCGCTAACACAATGCCTGCCGTGAAGCGAAGTCTATGCATTATTGGCGCCCTTTAGACCGAGGGTTTTGCGGATAGACCAAATGAACTCTGCCAGGACAAGCAGAAGCGGGGTAGCGATAACAGTCTTGATCATTGAGGCGGTGAAGTTTGCGGTCTTTGCTTCGAGATCGGAAGAGCCCATAATCAGGCTCATTGCGGTGGCATCGTTGGCTGTGCCGGCTAAGGAGAGCCCGCGGATACCGGCGATGAGCCACATCAACAGTAGGATTCCCCACACCACGCACCACATTATGGACTGGCAGCGTTGGCGGGCAGGTTCAACCGGGAATGACATATTGCTGAAGTCAACAGTGAACTGCTTTTTAGAGCTGCTGAAGCCGGTGCTATTGGATGGAGCCGGGGTCTGGGAAGTGGTTTGAGTAGGCCAACCGTGTTGTGACGTACGTGCAGCGGTATATCCGGGGGCAGGGGTGTATGCGCTATTGGCTTCAGGGGATGGGGCCTCATGCGTGGGAGTAGATATGCCTGTAGCTGTTCCAGCAGGGGAAGCTGCAATTTGGCGAATGCGTGCGATATCTACCTCTGGACCGGTCGGGTCTGCCAGCTCTTTGTCATATTGCGAGCGGCGACTTTCAGCCGAGAAAATCTCACGAGCAGTGGTGAGCTCGTCTCGAGCTGCTGCGTTTTCCGGACTTAACTGAGCTAGCTTGGCCTCGACATCGGCGACTAGCTGGGAAGACTCAGCGGAAGGATCCAGGGAGAGGGAGTTGTAGAGATTGTAGTGAGCCACGGCAGGGTCCTTTCTGGTGTAAATAGGCCGTGAAAATGCCGGAAGGAGAGTGATAGGGGAGGGGTATAGGGGGATTAACAGGGATCGGAGAAGTCTCCTTTATCGTTTAGGGAACGAGCATTGCCGCCATACTGGGCCTTAAGGGAACAGACCTTGTCCACGCTATAACCGGCGTCATAGTAAATGGCGTAGACGGATTTGCCGTCTACCGTTTCACGTAGAGAGCTGCAGGCCCCGCCGCGAAGGATCTTGGAACCGGGGTATTTATCCTGGACGCGAGAGGTCTCAGTATATGGTTCTGGCCCATCGATCAGTGCGGATTCAACGATGAGGATATAGCGACCATCGCATTTGCCGTTCCAGTCGCCGGCCCACGCAAACTCGTCTGCTGCGGGGTCTTCTTCGGTGTCTTCGGCTTCTGTTGAAGTGTCGCCTTCATCGGTGCAAAGTGCGACCTTGTCAAGGAGGGGAAGCGGTGCTCCTGCTTCTTCAAGCTTGTCTTGGTCATAGCATCCGATATCAGAGGGCCAAGCTGTTCCATCCGTTTTGTATTTGTGCCACGCATTGTCAGTCCAATAGAACAACGTTAAGTTTGAAGTCCCGTCTTCACCGGCAAAAAGCCATGAGTCATCGCAATACTGCTTAACTGGTCTAGTCAACGAGCTGAGCTTTTCATCTGCGAAGTCATTGCACTTTTCGTATTTGGTAGGAGCATCCGCTGCGGCAGCGTTCTTGTCCTTGCCTTCGGACTTCTCTTCTGTAACTTCTTCGGACTCGGTTGAAGAAGCCTCTTTGGAGGCCGCTGAACCTGAAGGCGTAGAAGCTGGGGCTGAAAGAGTGGAGCCTGGGTCGTCTGTGGAATCGTGATTATTTAGCAGCGCCCATGCACCAGCGCCTACAAGAGCGAGTGCCGCCAAGACGGCTACCACAATTATGGCTAGGCGTTTGCCCTTGCCAGTGGATTTGGGATCTGGTTCCTGCGTAGGGGATGCGGGGGAGGGCGCACCCCAGGTTTGGGCGCTGCCCGAGGAGCCGGAGTCTGGGGAGGAGGGCTCCGGTTGACCCCAAGCGTTGTTATTAGTCAAGGTTTGGACTCCAATGCACGCAGAGTGGGAAACGAATGCGAAAGAGAGCGGAAAGCTGAGAATCAATCCGCGTCATACTATAGACACACGGATTGCATGAATTCTTCTGAATGATGCCCTGAAGGGGTAGTTTCAATGTATGTAAAAGGAGAAAAATGTAACGCGTAAGGCTTAAGGGAAACATTGCTGCACGGATCTGTATAAGCTACGGAGGGCACCATAGTGGCTTTGCCGTCTGGAAAACGCCCTCATCACGTTGCCAAGAAACATTCAGAAGGCGCACAGGAAAGGTCGGCCTCCTACAACGCAAAGACCAATGTCCGGCTTAATCCCAAGCATGACCAAGAATTAAATCCCCGATGAGGGGGAGGAAGGAGCCCTCGTGGGCCTGGACCGCAATCTCAACGCCGCGGAATTGCACGCGACACGAAACCGGGTGAGCGTGTCTCCGGATCTCATCCGCCGCTTGGGCGGTGCGCTGGGATATCACGCAATCGAGGCTTTTGGCTCAGAGGCGCAGACGGAATTGAGCAAGGTTTTTGATTTGGGAGACATCATCGATTTGATGCTGCTGAGCCAGCTGCCGGAGATGGAGGTCGCGCCGGGTGTGGAGCAGCAGGTAGAGGGGGACGTCGCTAAGCAGCTGCTGCGGCGCATCAGCGCGGGTGATTATCTGACGCGGCAGCAGGTGCACGACCGCCTGCCGCGGGCGACGGTGATGCTGTATCGCATGGGGCATCCGCGCCTGTGGGCCTTTGCCGCCCGCCAGCGCCTGCCCCAGGATGCGGAAAGAGCCGTGCCGGATTCCTTCCACCGTGATATCACCGGCCCGTACACCACTCCGGAGGAAGCGTGGCTGGGCATGTACGTGGCCGATGCCACGCGGCTAGGGGAGCTAAACACCCAGGTAGATGGTGCCGGGTTGGACGAAGACAGGCAGCAGCGCCTGCGTCTGGGCATGAGCTTGGCCGATACCTACCGTCAAGTCTGGAGTTCCGCGCGCGGCGATTGGCGCGTCAGCCCCCAGACGCGCTATATCGTGCCTTCGCGCTTTGGCTACTGCCCCTTTGTCTTCCGCGTGGCCGAGGGCGGGTGGCGCCGCGATTCCTTCGAGGGGAGCCACGATCGCTTCATGGCCACGGAGGGCTATTGGATCGACGTGGAGCGCGAACGGCTCATTCACCTCGGCGCGCCAGACCCGCACGATGCATGGCTGCCTACGGCGCGGGTCGCGGCCGAAGCACCGACGGAAGAGGACCTGGCCGTCGCCCGGGTGCTCAGCGGGAAAATCATTGCCCTCGGCGCCGGACAGAAAAACATTACGATTCGCCTGCGTCAAAAGAACCGCACATTGAACTTTGACTAGGGCGGGCAGGTATTCTCGCAGGCATGGAGAATCTCAACGGACGCACCCTTTTCGTCGCCGCCGTGGATGCGGAAGCCGCCCACATTCCGGAAGGCGAACCCCTGCTCATTACCGGAATCGGTACGGTTCCGGCGGCCATTGCGCTGACGGAAGCTCTTGCCGACGCCCGCGCTAACGGCGCCCTTCCCGATCGCGTGGTCAACATTGGCACGGCCGGCGCGCTTATCGACGGCATGGCCGGCGTCTTCGAAGTCAATAAGGTCACCAAGCATGACTTCAAGCTAGAAGTGCTTACCGATATCAACCGCTACCTGCTGCCAGAGGCCATCGAGCTCGAGACCTCCGGCCGCCTTCCGGTGCGCGGACTGGCCACGGGCGACATGTTTGTCTCCGATACCGCCCTGCGCACCGAGCTGGCCAAGAAGTCGCAGCTGTGCGACATGGAAGGCTATTCCATCGCCGCAGTATGCCAGCGCTTCGATGTGCCCTGCACCCTGCTTAAGCAGGTGTCCGATTCCGCCAATGAGGAATCCAAGGGCACCTGGGCCAACGTCCTGGACCGCGGTGCGCGCCAGCTCGCCTCGGCGGCTACGGACCTAGGTTTCCTGCGCTAAAAACTAAAAGCGCGCCGGAGAGGGCCGGCGCGCTGCTAGTGGGGGCTGAGTCTTAGCTCAGCGGACTCATGGACTGGTAGAGCTGCTCTACCTTGTCGCGCGGAGTCTCATCGTGTTCGTAGGTGACGTCGCTGAAGTCTTCGGGGTCGTCCTTGGAGCCGGTGATGATGTCTATATCGGAGGGCTCGACTTCGCCGGAGCGCAGCGCGGCCATCTCGGCGTGGTAGCGCACAACAACAGCGATGGTTGCGGCCACGGGGACGGCGAGGAAGGCGCCGACGATGCCGGCCAGGGTAGAGCCGACGGTGACGGAGAGCAGGACAACGGCCGCGTGCAGGCCCATGGCCTTGGACTGCAGCATCGGCTGGAGGACATTGCCTTCCACCTGCTGGACGATGATGATAAGTGCGAGCGCCAGCAGCGCGTTGGTCAGGCCATTGGAGACCAGCGCGATGATGACGGCGAGGGCGCCAGCGGTGACCGCACCGATGATCGGGATGAAGCTGGCGAAGAACGTCACCACAGCGATGACGAGCGCAAGCGGAACTTGCAGAACCCACAGGCCAAGGCCAATGAGGACTGCGTCCACCATGGCCACGGCGGCCTGCGCCTGGATGAAGCCGGACAAGGTCTTCCAGATGCGGGCACCGAGTTCAGTGACGTGCCAGCCGGTGGAATTGCCGGTGTACTTGCGCAGCCACGGCAGGAACTTGTCGCCGTCTTTAATGATGAAGAAGGTGACAAAGAGCATGATCAGCGCGGCCACGACGATGGAGCTGGCCATCGAGAAACCAGAGATAACGCCGGTGGCGATGGTGGAGGCTTGGCCCTTGGCAAACTTGACCACGTCCTGGAGCACGGACTGTAGCTGGTCACTTTGGATATCGATGGGGGACTTTTCCACCATCTCCGTGAGCTGGTTGATGCCGTCTTCGGCCTGATTAATGAGCGTTTGGCTCTGGCTGGTGACTACGGGGGCCATGGCGGCAAAGACGCCGCAGAAGACAATGATGAGGCCGAGCAAGGTGCTCACCGCCGCAAGCGAGCGCGGGAATCCCTTACTGCGCAGCCACGCGCTGATGGGGTAGAGCACCGTGGAGACGAGGATGGCGAGCAAGACCGGCAGCAGGCCTACCCAAATGAACTTGAGCAGGTAGCCGGCCAGCGCTAGGCCGGCGACGATGAGGATGAAGACTACCGAGACCTTGGCCATGGTGCGGAAGTCCTTGGCCAGGACGGCGGATTTATCGTCGCGCTCGGCAGGGTGCTCGCTGGCAGCCTCTGCACCAAGGTGCGCGTCATCATAAGCGACGAGGGTATGCGAATCTTCCTCGCCCGGCTTTTGGATCTGTGTTGCGTTGCCTTTTTCCTGCGCAGACGGGCGCTTGGCCTCGTCGCGGGAAGACGAATTATGTGACGTAGACATTGTCTACCACTATGCCACATAAAACTCGCAGCGCATATACGAAAAAGGAGGTAGCGGCCCAGGGGCGGGGCGCTACCTCCCTTCAGTACCTTTAACGCGTCCGCTGACGCGGCCGGGGATTACTCGTCGCGCAGGTTACCTACGTTGCGGATAATGCCGAAGCGGTGCATGGTAACCGAAACTGCCTGCTCAAGCAGGTAAGGCATGAGCTCACGGCGGCCGTCGGCAAGCACGGGCTGGTCCAGCACCACGGAGTTGGAGCGTACCGCGGCCTCGTAGATGGAATCCGGCACGGTGCCCAGAGCACGCACGCGGGAGGAGGCGTCATTGGCCACGTCGGTAGCAAAAGCCTCGTCGGTGATGGCCTTGACGTCGAAGCCCAGGTCCTGCAACTGGGTGGCAACCTCCGGGGTGGCGGAAATTTCCGTGGCGGTGCCGGTAATTGCGGCGGCCAGCACCTGGCGAGCAACCTCGCGCAGCTCGTAGCCTTCGCCCACGCGCACGCGCAGCTTGGTCAAAAGTGGGCGATAGCGGAAGATATTGGCCTCAGAAACCAAACCGGTGCGGTCGTGGTTGCGGCCAAACTCTTCCTGCCACGCTACCTGGTCCAGCTCAGCGGCGCGCCACAGCCAGGTGATGTCCTCCTCGGTGAGCTTGCCGGAAAGGTTATCGCGCAGGCGGTGCAGCGCGGCGAGGCTAGCTGGGGCAATGTCCACGTTGCGTGGTTTGAGCTCGCCATCGGCCCACTCACCCATCTGCGCCACGTAGTTCGGGCCGCCAGCCTTGGCACCCGGGCCCATGACGGACTTCTTCCAACCGCCGAAGGACTGGCGCTGGACAATCGCACCGGTGATGCCGCGGTTGACGTAGGCATTGCCCACCTCAACGTTGTCGATCCAGTACTCGATCTCGGCGTCGTCAAGCGAGTGAATGCCGCCGGTCAGGCCATAGCCGGTGTCGTTCTGCCAGGCAATGGCCTCTTCCAAGGTATCGGCGTACATGATGCCCAGGACGGGGCCGAAGCACTCGTTCTTGTGGTACCAGGAGCCCGGCTGCACATTATCGCGGATGCCCGGGGACCACAGGGTGCCTTCCTGGTTGAGCTTTTCCGGCTTGAGCAGCCACTTCTCGCCCGGCTCGAGCTGGGTCAAACCGCGCAGGAGCTTCTCGCTCGGCGCTTCCGCCAGGCCGTTCATGGTGGTGGTGATATCGAAGCCCGGGCCCGGCTTAAGGGTCTTGACAGCATCCAGCAGCTGGGTACGCAGGCGCTCGGACTTGCCGGCCGCGCCGACGAAGATGACCAGGGAGGCCGCCGAGCACTTCTGGCCGGAGTGGCCAAAGGCGGAGTTGTAGAGGTCATCGATGGCCAGATCCGGGTCCGCGGCTGGGGTAATGATGAGAGCGTTCTTGCCGGAAGTCTCCGCCATAATGTTCATCTTCGGCTTCCAGGAACGGAAGAGCGCGCCGGTATCGGAGGCGCCGGTGAGGATGACATTGTCCACGTCATCGTGGGAGAGCAGGGCCTTGCCGGCCTCGGCTTCATCAGTGAGCACCAGCTGCACCAGATCTGGGTCCAGGCCCTGTGCCTCGAGGGCGGTGCGGAAGGCCTCCACCACGAGCTTGCCGCAGTGAACCACCTGCGGTGCAGGCTTGACGATGACCGCCGAGCCCGCCGCCAAGGAAGCCGCAAGGCCGCCAGTCGGGATGGCAATGGGGAAGTTCCACGGCGGGGTTACCACGGTGACGGTGTGCGGGGTGAACTCGGAGTAGGACTCTTCCAGCAGGCGCGCGGACTGGCCGTAGTAGGTGCAGAAGTCAATCGCCTCAGAGACCTCAGGGTCGGTCTGGGTAACGGTCTTATTGGCTTCATACGCAGCCACGGAGATGAACTTACCGCGCTGGGAAGCAATCTCGTCCGCGACCGCCTCGAGGGCCGCGGCGCGCTCGGCGGCAGGGCGCTTGCCCCACTCGGTGCCCAGCTCCTTGGCGCGGGCGATATGGCCTTCTACTGCGGCTGGGTCGGTGACCTCCCCGATGCCGTGCTCGCCCGGATTGCGCTTGAGCGCTTCCTGCGCCCACTGGCGGTTCGGCGCGAGCGCCGGGTCAGTATCAGCCTCGTTAGTAAAGCGGCCGGTACGCGGTGCCTGGCGGCCGTCTTCCTCAAGGCGGTTCTGGGTGCGACGGGCACCAGCGAAGGTGTCCCAGCGCTTGGCGACGGCCCGACGGAACGTCTCTTCCTGATCCGCAAGCGGCTCCTCGCCTGGAGCAAAGAGCGCGTAGAGGAAGTTCTGCGGCGCGGAGTTTTCCTCCAAGCGGCGTACCAGGTAGGACACGGCGACGTCGAAGTCTTCTGCGTGGACAACCGGGGTATAGAGGATCTGGCGGCCGTCAAAGACCTTGCGCACCGCTGCCTGCTGTGCTGGGGACATGCCCTGCAGCATCTCCGAATCCATCATGTGCAGCACGCCGCGCTTCTTACCCAGCTCATAGGCCATTGCCGCGGTGTAGAGGTTGTGGGTTGCTACACCGATGCGGACGCTATCGGCGTACTCGTCGCGCAGGATGAAATCCAGTAGGCGGTAGTAGTTAGCGTCCACGTCGAGCTTGTTGGTGTAGGTAGCCAGCGGCCAATCGTGGACCTCACTTTGCACGTTTTCCATGGATAGGTTTGCGCCCTTAACGATGCGCACCTTAACTTTTGCGCCGCCTTCAGCGACGCGTTGCTTAGCAAACTCCGCGATGTCCTTGAGGGCATCAAACGTATCAGGCAGATAGGCCTGCAGGACGATTCCGGACTCCAGATTCTTAAATTCCGGCTCGCTCATCAGCTCCTTGAACAGGCGGATGGTCAGGTGGAGATCGTGGTATTCCTCCATGTCCATATTGATAAACACCTGCGGATTGCGGCGCGCTGCTTCTTCATAGAGTGGACGCAAGCGCTCTTTGAGCCGCTCCACCGAACCGTCGATGTCCCACTGGTTAAGCTGAGCCACCATGGAGGAGGCTTTCACGGAAACGTAGGTCACGCGCGGATTTTGGATGAGCTTGAGGGTGCGCTCCGCGCGGGACTTAGCCTCTTCCTCACCGAGTACGGCCTCACCCAGCAGGTTGAGGTTGAGCTGCTCGCCGGATTCGGCGGCCTTGTCCAGAATCTTGTTGAGTGCATCAGACTCGGCGTCGAGAACGAGGTGGCCAACCATCTTGCGCATGTACAGGCGGGCAACCGGCATGACTAGGTTGGGCAGGATTGGGCCGAAGAAACCACCGGCGCCAACGAGCGCACCATTGATGCTGCCCAGGAACGACGGATCATAGTGAGAGGAAATATCCTTCAATGCGTGTGCGGCAACCTTGTCATCTTCTGGGCGCATGACGCGGTCGACGAAGTCCATGGTGAACTTCACGCCGTCCTCATCGCGCAGCAGGTCCGCGAGTTGTTCGGTGGCCTTATCTTCTTCGTCCGCAGTGGACTTCAACCAGTCGTGGGCGCGGCTGATAGCTGCAGGCAGGACTGCTTCCACATCATCAGAGATGGGCAAGCGGGTATTGGCAGGAGAAGTCATATGGGTTCTACCTCTTTTTCAAACGGGTCACATCCTAGAAACCACTTTTCACATGGCAGTGAAGGGCGATGTATCTGCGCCGGTCTGGAACTGCCGGCCGATACGGCGTCTGGATGATGAGCAGTGAGCTATGTGGTGCTGCAGGGCGCAGCTGGGTGAGGAGCGAACACGCGGGTGCGCGCGACGCAAAGTGAGGGTCGCAGAGGTTCGTGGTGAAATGCGATGTCAGCGGGCCATTATGCGGGCCGAATGCGGACGGGAGGCCTATCGCTGCTACGACGAACGCGCGCCAAGTTGGTGTTCAACTCTCACCTGCTTTCTATGACGTGGCTATGGGGGGCAGAGGAAGAAACGTGAGCGGCTTAGCGCTCTGACGTACGGCAACCCTGCAGGTTCAGGCTCCAATTGTTGCCTAGGAAATATTATTAACTTTTGTGTTGCTGTAATTATAGGGAAGCGCCAAACGTGATGCTAGTCTCCTTCGGTAAATGGCAGACGGGGGTAGAAAAACAAAAAATAAACCCCAGCATGTGGGGTTTAGAGGGGGCATTGGCTCATCCGGGGGTATTCCACCCCCGGGTTGGCCAGCAATCGGGGTTTAAGAACCGTAGCCAGCCTTGAGCGCCTTCACCGCCAGCTCGAGCCGGGACTTGGCGTGGAATTCACTGAGCAGGGTGGACACATACTTCTTCACCGTGCCCGGTGCATAATGCGTGCTCTTGGCAATCTCTTCGTTGGACTTTCCTTGGCAGACCAAGTCCAGGACCTGCTCTAGCGCAGGGGAGATATGGTGATTGTCCTTGATCTTGGCGGTTGCAGCTGCCGCATCGGCGCTGGTTCCCTCAGCGTTCCAATCGGGAAGCTGCTCAAACAAGCGGGTAAGCGACTGTGGGGTGACAACCGTGCCGCCGCGCACGGCCTCGCGCACGGTATCCAAAATGTAGACCGGCTTGGAGCTTTTTAAAATATAGGCCGCGGCCTTATTAGACATGACCTCTTTGAGGGTCTCGTCATTGTCCATCGCGGTCATCGCAACAAAGACCGGCGGGTCTTCCAGCTTGTTAACCTCACGCAAGAGGGTCGTGCCATCCATCTCGGGCATATGGATGTCCGCGACAATGACGTCAAAGTCCTGCTCTTGCAAAAGCGCGAGAGCGACCTTGCCATTTTCTGCGGTGGCGCGCACCTCCATGTCCTCAGCCGAGGCGAAGTAGCGCCCCAAGGCCTCAAGGACAAGTGGGTCGTCATCGACGACTAAAAGGGATGTCTTTACTTCGACTTCGGGCACCATGGTGCGGGGCATCCGAATGCAATATCCACGGCAGACTTGTACTCAGTTGTGGAGGAAAGGTCTCCAGGTGCGAGACCACCCAGGAGTGAAGTTGACAGCATTAGTGGTGCGAGGAATGTAGCGAGTGCGGCCTGCATCTGCGGGCTCCTTCAATAAAAACTAATTTAGTTAGAAACAAGCGATAGCTTAATGGACGAACTCAGTGTTTGCTAGATAGAGTGCTGGATCTAACGTGCCTTGTGTGTGCTCGGAGGTAGGGACAACGTCAAAACCCACCTGCCCTTGTCTAGGTTGGTGTCGACACGAGCGTCGATAGTAGCGGCTATACGAGTCATTGAGGATAGTCCAATCCCGGAGGACATATCAGCGTTAGTGGTTGTCGGCTTCGCTACAGGGTTAGCAATGGAGACCAGCGTCCACCCCAGATGTGGGCGGACAGAGATGATAATTTCTGCGCCAGGTGGTGAATACTTCACGGCGTTGAGACATGCCTCAGTAGTAATAGCTGCAATTGGATCCAGAATTTCTCGGGGAAATTCTGGCGCGAATTCTTCACCGGAAACTTCTACAACAGGTGCTCGGTTGAGCCGGGACAGGCGTCCCTGTTCTTCAGATAAAAGCTGAGCAAAGCTCGCAGGCTTTGTGGTGGTTGCAAAACTTGTACCGTCGTTGATCCCATTGATGTCGTTTCGCAGAACCTTGGTAAGCGCACGGACTTCAGACATTGAAGAGCGCATAGAATCGCTAAGCTCATTGAGCTTCTTGGCTAGCTTTGGCTGCTTAGAGTACTCGAGGCTTAGCGCCTCTAGCTGCATGGTATTAACAGTAAGGTTAGATACAACCGAATTGTGCAAAGTCTCTGCGAGGTCGGATTGGCGGCGCTTGACATCATCGTTCCATTCCAGCATTGCGGATTTATAGCGGTCAGCAGAATGGGCGAAAGTGCCACCGATGACTCCGCCAATAGTGATTAGCATGGCCCAAGTAAAGGCTGGTGCAGGATCTATATTCATGCTGGGTTCTGTTGGGTCAATTAGACCACCCAGCCACAGCACTATTCCGATCAGGAAAGTGCGCCCATGATGTCCGTGGTATGCAATCACGGCAAGAAATATTGGTGCTAAGAATACTGAGCTAATAAATGGAGTCTTGGTAAGTAGTGTTGCAGTTACCCAGACGACAATAAAAGTCACTGACATGCTGATAGGCCAGCGGTAAGCGCAAGTCGTGATAACGGTGAGGACAAGGCCAAGCACTGCGGACGACAGCTGGTCTTCGGTGGGAGAAAAGAATGCGCCGAGTAAAGCGAGTACTACACAGAAAAAGGCGGTCAATGCAGCGGTTCGCTGCAAGGTCATGGCTTCGCGAATGCGTTGGTAAATATGTGGCTGTGAAAGTTTAGGCACGGTGCGGCACACGCTTCCTGGTTGCTAAAGCTCGATGGGTTTGTCTCCTTAGTGTAAGTACAACGGCCGCCAAGTAGCCATTGAAAACAGCGGAACCCCCGCACCTTCGTGCGCGGTTCCTTGTGGTGGGTTCCGAGCGGAGGAAGAAGGTGGGGGGTTAGCTGGTCTTCATGAAGGAGTGCAGATTGCTAATTACTTAGCTTCTGCGGCAGCCTCTGCTTCATCCTTGGAGGACAGGCCCTCGAATACGGAGGACAGGCCCTCGGAGTCGGTGTTGGACTCGGAGGAAGCCTCGATGAGGCCCTTGATGCCTTTTACGAGTGCCTCGAAGTCGATGGCGGAGCTGAGGTCTGCGAGGGAATCGAACATATATTTTCCTTTCGGATAGGCGGAGTAAAACTACAATCTCTCTCTGGGGTAGCAGCTCTTGGCTGCTGTGATTCCTAGTATGCGGTAGCGGAGGTGGGCTGCCAATCCTCTTTTGGATCCTTTCTGAGGTAACTTTTGTATCCTCTTAATAAGATTTAAGGATTTCCATTTGGATGCAGTTTGGATTGCGAGGGTAAATCTGTATGGGTGGGCGAGGGGGCGTCGGAAAGAGCTGTGCTGAGCTGGGTAAAAGCAGGAATTTTGAGAAAAGTTGAGTCGCGGGGAATAACTTTTGTGGGCTTCCGGTTGTAAGAATTGAGTGACACAGGCTCAAGGTTGTGTGACTGGATGTGGAAATTCTGTTACAGTAGCGCTCGGACACAACGAGAAGTTGAGTCACTGACAATCAACTTTACTAATTACCCCAAGATAAAAGGAGAAAAAATCATGGGACGCGCAGTAGGTATTGACCTTGGTACGACGAACTCTGTCGTTTCCGTGCTGGAAGGTGGCGAGTCCACCGTTATTGCAAACTCTGAGGGCTCCCGCACCACGCCTTCCGTTGTTGCTTTTGCAAAGAACGGCGAAATCCTAGTTGGTCAGTCCGCTAAGAACCAGGCGGTGACCAATGTTGACCGCACCATCCGCTCCGTCAAGCGCCACATCGGCACTGACTGGAAGATCAACATTGATGACAAGGACTACACCTCCCAGGAGATCTCCGCCCGCACGCTGATGAAGCTGAAGCGCGATGCGGAGTCTTACTTGGGCGAGGACGTTACCGACGCCGTTATTACCGTCCCGGCTTACTTCGAGGATGCACAGCGCCAGGCCACCAAGGAAGCCGGCCAGATTGCAGGCCTGAACGTGCTCCGTATCGTTAACGAGCCAACCGCAGCTGCTTTGGCTTATGGCCTGGAAAAGGGCGAGCAGGAGCAGACCATCCTGGTATTCGACCTGGGTGGCGGCACCTTCGACGTCTCCTTGCTGGAAATCGGCGATGGCGTCGTTGAGGTTATGGCCACCGCCGGCGATAACGAGCTGGGTGGCGATGACTGGGATCAGCGCATCGTCGACTGGCTGGTAGACCGCTTCAAGACCTCCCAGGGCGTTGACCTGACCAAGGATAAGCGCGCCGTGCAGCGTCTGCGCGAGGCTGCAGAGAAGGCCAAGATTGAGCTGTCCTCCTCCCAGCAGGCCAACATTAACCTGCCGTACATCACCGTTGACTCCGACAAGAACCCGCTGTTCTTGGATGAGACCCTGACCCGCACCGAGTTCCAGAAGATCACCCAGGATCTGCTGGACCGCACCAAGGCTCCGTTCAACCAGGTCATTAAGGACGCTGACCTTTCCGTCGGCGATATCGACCACGTTGTTCTCGTTGGCGGTTCCACCCGTATGCCAGCCGTATCTGACCTGGTTAAGGAACTGACCGGCAAGGATGCCAACAAGGGCGTTAACCCGGACGAGGTTGTTGCTGTGGGCGCTGCCTTGCAGGCAGGCGTGCTGCGCGGCGAGGTTAAGGACGTGCTGCTTCTCGACGTCACCCCGCTGTCCCTCGGCATTGAGACCAAGGGTGGCGTGATGACCAAGCTTATCGAGCGCAACACCACCATTCCAACCAAGAAGTCCGAGACCTTCACCACCGCGGAAGACAACCAGCCTTCCGTACAGATTCAGGTCTTCCAGGGCGAGCGCGAGATGGCTACTGCCAATAAGCTGCTGGGCTCCTTCGAGCTCGGCGGTATTGCTCCGGCACCGCGCGGTGTTCCGCAGATTGAGGTCACCTTCGATATCGATGCCAACGGCATCGTCCACGTGACCGCAAAGGACAAGGGCACCGGCAAGGAAAACACCATCAAGATTCAGGATGGTTCCGGCCTGTCCCAGGAAGAGATCGACCGCATGGTCAAGGACGCTGAGCAGCACGCCGAAGAGGACAAGAAGCGCCGCGAGGAGCAGGAGCTGCGCAATAACGCAGAGTCCACCTCCTACCAGACCCGCAAGTTCTTGGATGACAACGCTGACAAGGTATCCGAGGACGTGAAGACCAAGGTCACCGAGGCTGCTGACGCCGTCGATGAGGCCCTGAAGGGCGATGACCTCGAGGCCATCAAGTCCGCAGTGGAGAAGCTGTCCACGGAATCCCAGGAGATGGGCAAGCAGATCTACGAGGCACAGGCTGCTGAGGCCGGCGCTGAGGGTGCTGCCGATGCTGGTGCTGAGCAGGGTGACCCGAACGTTGTCGACGCTGAGGTCGTTGACGAGGACGAGAACAAGGATGGCGACAAGTAATGACTCAGGACAGCGGAATGCCGCAAAACCCAGGCGACCCGGAAAACACGGATCCGGAGGCTACCTCGGCTGACCGCGCTGAGGCTGCCGCCGAGCAGGCTGAGGAGGCCCAGGCCGCGCAAGAAGCGCAGGCTGATGCCACCGAAGAAGCCGAGCTGGATCCCTCTCTCGATGCTGACCTCGAAGAAGCGCTGGCAGATGTCAACGCTGATGAGGTAGAGGCCGAAGCCGCGGGCGAAGAGCCCGCCGGTTCTGGCGCCAGCGATGTAGAAGCACAGTTGGCAGAACGCACGGAGGACCTGCAGCGTCTGAATGCGGAATACACCAACTACCGCCGCCGCACCGAGCGTGACCGCCAAGCCGTCATCGAGACCGCCAAGGCCAAGGTCATCGCAGATTTTCTGCCTGTCCTTGATGACCTGGAACTGGCCGATGAACACGGTGACTTGGAAGGCCCGCTCAAGGCGTTTGCGGATAAGCTCCAGGACACTCTGGCAAAGCACGAACTCGCGGCCTTCGGTGAAGAGGGCGATGCCTTCGACCCGGAGATCCACGAGGCCGTGCAGGATTTGTCCTCAGGTGATGAACAGGTGCTCGGTACCGTGCTGCGCAAGGGTTACCGCGTGGGCGAGAGGTTGGTACGCAATGCCATGGTCATCATCGCGGACCCCAGCGATGAGGCCGGCAGCTCGGAAGATTCCGAATAATTAACCAAAAAGGGCGCCCTGGGAACTTAACTTTCACCTTCCCGTGGCGCCCTTTTTACTTAACTTGTATCGATTCTCTTTGAAAGGAGGAGATGCCCAGTGAGCGCTAAACCCGAATGGGCAGACAAAGATTACTATGCGGATCTGGGGGTCTCCTCGTCCGCAGACCAGAACGAGATTAAGCGTGCTTACCGCAAGCTAGCACGCGAAAATCACCCCGATACCCACCCGGACGACCCCGCGGCAGCGGAACGGTTCAAGAAGGTTGCGGAAGCCTACGACGTGCTTTCCGACGCCACCGAGCGCAAGGAATACGACCAGTTCAAGGCCATGCTCCGCAATGGAGGCGGCTTTGGACGGATGGGAGGCGCCGGATTTCCCGGCGGGTTTCGATCCACGCGCATGGGTGGACAAGGTGCGCAAGAATTCGACCTCTCGGACCTCTTCGGAGGATCCGCTGGAGGATCGGCTCAAGGCGGCGGTGTTGGGGATATCTTCGGTAGCGTTTTCAACCGCGGCGGTAGTGCTGGCCACTCAGCTAAACCGTCGCGGGGGGCCGACGTCGAAACGGAAATAACCCTCGACTTCCGCGAGGCCGCTAAGGGAACCACCATTCCCCTGGCACTCAGCGGCAATGCGCCGTGCACCACGTGCCACGGCTCGGGTTCCGCTTCCGGCAAGACCTCTACCTGTGGCACCTGCAGTGGTACCGGTTTTACCTCGGAGAACCGCGGCGCTTTCGGTTTCTCTGCCCCGTGTAAGGACTGCGATGGTACCGGCCGCCGCATCACGGATCCGTGCAAGGATTGCCACGGCACCGGCACGGTTCACCGCACTCGCAATATCACCGTGCGCATCCCCGCCGGCGTCATCGATGGACAAAAGGTCCGCCTCGCCGGTCAGGGCGAAGCAGGTCCCAACGGCACTCCGGCCGGTGACCTCTTCGTGGCGGTGACCGTAAAGCCGGACAAGGTCTTTACCCGCGAGGGCGATGACCTGCATGTCACCGTTCCGGTTTCTTTCACGGAGCTGGCCTTGGGCGATACCATCGCGGTTCCAACTTTGGATAACCCGGTGCGCGTGAAGATCCCCGCTGGAACGCCGGATGGACGCACGCTGCGGGTGCGCGGAAGGGGCATCGCCAAGCGCGGTGGCAACTCCGGTGATCTGCTGGTTACCGTGCAGGTGACCGTGCCCACCAAGCTCGATGCCGCTGCCTCCAGCGCCCTGCGCACCTATGCTCAAGCGGAAAAGGACTCCGGTTTCAACCCGCGTGCGGGTTGGGCCGGCGCCGAGAATGCTTAAGGCAGGAGGTGTGTTAAAAAATGAGCACTGGAAAGGCAGAAGATTCCGGCACCGCGGTCTACGTCATCTCCGTAGCTGCGGAACTATCCGGAATGCACGCCCAAACCCTGCGCACCTATGACCGCATGGGCTTGGTCTCCCCGGCCCGCACCCGTGGCGGCGGCCGCCGCTACTCCGACCGGGACATCGAGCTGCTGCGCAAGATTCAAGCATTATCCCAAGACGATGGCGTCAATCTTGCCGGCATCAAGTCCATCATCGAGTTGACCGAGGAACGCGATCGACTCGAGGCCGAGCGCGACGCTTTAGCTGAAGAGGTCCGAGCCCTGCGTGAGCAGGCCGCTGGACGTCGCCCGCAGTGCAGTGGTGAGCTTGTCCATGTACCACGGTCCACCTCCGTGGTGATGTGGAGCCCGCGCACCGCGCGCGAACGAAAACGCTCCCGCGGTCGTGGATACGGCCAAGACTAACTCTCGCTCTGCAGACGAGTACACCCAACCCCGCAGCCAGCTTTCCCGCTGGCTGCGGGGTTTTCTTTGGCCTTGGCCGTGAGAACCACTTGATGATGCTGGGCCACTATCAGGAGACTAAGAATATGTTGGTTTCCTATTCGGACCAGCCGGCCGGCCTGTTCTAAAGGCCTTACCCCTCGGATTAGTTCGCGCGTGCCACTTGGCCTAGGCCACGCAAGAACCGTGGGTCCTCCCAATAGGAGCCATGATCGCCAGGGAGGCCATCCGCACCAGGAAGGGGAGTGGCACCAAAGGTATCAATGGTCGGATCGGGGCCATGGATGCCGGCGTGAGGCCCCGTCGCAATAGCGATGGGGTCGTTGGCGTTTGTGGCTGCCCAGATGCGGCCATGCAGTTCTGAGGCGTGGCCAGCGTCGGTGCCGGGACTGCCGACGAGCACTACGTCATTAGCAATTCTTTCCTGCTTTGCGGCATGCCCGGTGACTACTGAACCATAGGAATATCCCACTACGGTGCGCTTGGCCTGTGGATAGCGTGCACCGAGCGAGCGCTGAAACCGGGCGAGTTCTTGACTGGCAGTTCGCGCGGGAGTGGCGTGAACTGCACGGGGCAGGGAGGAGGGCGCCTGGTAGCCCAACCACACGACCGCGGGACCGCCGCTGGCCTTAGCAAGATTGCGGCCGCGGTCTACCGCACGCTGCCAGGTTTCTGGATCGGAGGAGTGAACCCCTTCCACGAACGTGGTAAGTGATGCCGGTGTGGTCCGGAAGCCGCCGGGGTCCACCATGGCTACGAGCCGGCCGTCGCTAGTTTCTAGCACTCGCATATCTGGGTTCTGCGCGGCTAGCTGAGATACGTGCTCGCTGGCGTGGGCAAGATTAATCTCGTGGACGGTATCCACTGGAAGATCGGAGAAGTCTTCCAAGCGAACGGGTGGGGCCACCCCGCTAGGCGTACATAGGGCATCGATTTCTTGGGAGCATAGCCAGTCGAGGGAATCGCCCAGCGCCCGCACTTGATTCAACAAGAGTCCAGCGGCGCTGGCCGCGGCGCCATTGCGCTCATCCACTTGTCCTAGAAATGCGATGATGCGGTCCTCGAGTTCCTCGCGGCGGGCCTGCAGGCTGGCGTGGAGCTCAAGGGTGGTGGCAACCTGCTCCATCTGGTGCAGCGGTTGGGCCAGCCAGTCGGTGTAGCCCGCCAAACTGGTGCGGGCGGCGTCACCGGCGGGGCCACCCAGTGATAGGCCACGCCAATCCTGGTGTGCATCGATAAAACGAAAGCGCAGTTCAGCGCGTTCGCTATGCAACATACTGGCGCCATGTCTTAAAGCCACGGATAGGGTCATCGCGCATCTCCCAATGCCTGGCCCAGGTGGGAATCCACCCCGGCGGCAGTGTTGAGGAAGGCCTCAATGGAGCGCAATTGCTCGGCCGTGGCGTCCTCCGTTGCGGCCACGGCGCTGGACCAGGTGGCACGGGCTCGCTCTAGTGCGGCCGCGGTGCGGCAGGCGGTATCGAGCGTGGCCGTCGGCGGTGGCAGCGGAGGGCGCGCCATGAGGGAGCGGACGTAATCGGGCAGGTGCGTGGGAATTTCTACATAACTCATGCCCCTAAGCCTGAAGGACCACACAACGCCGCGCTAGGGGTACAGACGCAGCCTGTGGATAACTTCGCCCTGCTTCATTATTTTGGGAGGCATGAAGGTAGCAGCAGTGCAGTTAACGTCCACCGGTAATATTACCGAAAACCAGGAATTGGCCCTCGCCAAGATCCGTGAGGCGGCCGGAAACGGGGCGCGGTTAATCGTGCTGCCGGAGGCCACGGCGCAGAATTTCCACTCCGGGCGCCTTGATGAGCAGGCGCAGACGCTCGAAGGCCCGTTCGCCACGGCGATCCAAGCGCTCGCAGAGGAGCTTGAGGTCACTGTCGTGGTCGGCATGTTCTGCCCGGCCGATACCGTGGAGCGCGACGGCAAGACCATTAATCGCGTGACCAATACGGCGCTCATTGCAGGCCCTGGCGTGCTGGGCGGCTACGACAAGATCCATACCTATGATGCCTTTGACTACCGCGAATCGGATACGGTCTTGGCCGGCGAATCGCTGGTGGCCTTCGACGTGGATGACCTTATTGTGGGTGTGGCCACCTGCTATGACATTCGTTTCCCGGAGCAGTTTAAGGAGCTGGCGAGCCAGGGCGCGCAGCTCATTGTGGTGCCCACGAGTTGGGCGGACGGCCCCGGAAAGCTGGAGCAGTGGCGCCTGCTCACGGCCGCGCGTGCCTTGGACTCCACCAGCTATATCCTCGCGGCCGGCCAATCGCGCCCAGGCGGTGACGCTGAGGCGGGCAATCCTTCCGGCCCAACGGGCATTGGCCATTCCACCATCGTCGATCCGAATGGCGTGCGCATGGCCGAGGCCGGCTACGAGGATGACATCCTCTATGCCGACATCGATCCGAATGAGGTAGCGAAAACCCGCCGCGCTTTGCCGGTTGTGGCCACTGCGGACTAGGTCAGCGCCGCGTAGTCTTCCGGCTGCCAGCGCCCGTCGCGGCCCCAGCTAAGGACGTCGATCTGCTGCTTGCCGACGCCCCTTTGAACCAACCCTTCTTCACCTTCCACAACCTCGTCGGCCGGTCCGACGAGAAGGAAGCGCGGGGGAGTGCCTGTGGATAACTCCACCTCGTTGACTACTACATCGGTCGGTTCCCCGGAGACTACGTAGTCGGCGCCGGGTGCCAATTCGCGGGCATTGAGCAACCACGGGTCTTGTTCTTCCCGCACGATGCGGCGCACCGGTGCGCCAAGGGCTGCCAGGTTTTGCTGGAAGTAGGTGTCATAGTGGGCGCCGGGGCTGCCCGCCACGGCAAAGAGGCGCGGTACTCGGCTGCGGTCTTTATCGCCCAGCGCGGCGAGCGCCGCGCAGCGGGCCGTGGCCCAGCCGGTGCCGTAGGCAATGATGACCAGTTCACCTGCGCCCGCGTTCTGCAGGCTAATGCCGCCGGCGGGTTGGCCCAAGGTCCACCAGTCTCCGGGCTGCGCGTGCGCGAGGGACCGGGAAGCCTCGTCCGCGGTGGAGACGTGAAAGACCACTTGGCCGGTTCCGTCGCTAGGCTGCGCAGGGGTGAGCATCCGCCATTGCCCGGGCAAGTACTGCGTGGTTACCGGAAAGTGCTGCCCCGGTTGATAGGGCACAGCCAGGCCAGCCTCCACGCGGATGATGGACGTCTCGCGGGTGGGATGATCCACCGCCACCACTTGCGCCGAGTGCGCCGGTGCCTCGCCGGCGGCGTCGGACTCCCGTGCGGCGTCGGCCATCGTGGCGCACACCTGGTGGATGACGTCACAGGCAAAGTTGTATTGATACTGCGTCAGCGCCAAAACCCGCAGGCCGGCCACGAGGGCATCATCGAAGCGGGAATAGATTTCGGCCGGAAACCCATGCCGGCGGTGATCGCGGGCGAGCTGGGTGAGCTTTGCGGAGACGTCGGCAAGCAGGGGCTCCCCAGGCTCCGTATGCTCAATCACCCATGCCAGCGCAGGCACCATCGAGGTATGGGTATCGCGCATCGACAGGGCAAAAATCTGCCGGGATTCAGGCACCGCGTTAAAGAAATGCTCGTGCACCGCATCGCGGTACTCGTCTGCGTAATTTCGAAAATGCTCGCCCAATTCCCACATGTTTGACCATCCTAATGCGCGCCATGGGCGGAATGGGGCAGCGCGGTAGACGCTACCCACGATTTTCTTGCCGCGGAGGACCGCCAACGCATCGTAGAAAACCTCATTCCCCATTACTTTCCCGCGGTAGAACTCTGCGGGGCCGAACTGGACGGCGAGCTCGTGGGCTTTTATCGCAGCTACGGGTTCGTTATCACCGGCAGGGACGAGACCGATGCCGATGGCAGGCCCTATCCCATCCTGCACATGCGGCTAGCCCCAGAGTTCCAGTCATAGGTCGAGGGCGGCACTGCCGATCACGATGCTGAGGTAAGAAGCCACGCCTCCCATAGTAAGCGGGGGTGAAAAAGGGATCCTATGTTGTGGCTCACTTGTCGGAAGGTATTGTATTCCCTATCCGTCTGCCCTCTAACGGGGGCAAGCCGCCATAATTGCACAGCTAGAAAGGGTCCTCATGGAAGATTTTTCCGCTTATACGCTCATGTTGGATGTGGGCTGGATTTCTTTGCTCATGGTCATCGGCAACGTCCTGCGCCACCAGGTGAAGTTTATCTTCCAGGACCTGCTGCTGCCTGCCCCGATTACCGCCGGCCTTATCGGCCTGCTGGTAGGTCCAAACGTGCTGGGCTGGATCAACTTCTCCGATAACTTGGGTGACTACACCTCCATCCTCATCGCGGTGGTCTTTGCGTCTATGGCCTACTCCATGGAAGTGGGCGGCAACATGGGCAAGGGCGCGCGCAATATGTGGGGCTATTCCACCATGATGTTCACCGGCCAGTGGGGCCTGTTCATCGTGCTGGGTCTTTTCCTCTTTGCGCCGCTTTTCGATACCCCGAATTGGTTCGGCATGATGCTGCCCGTCGGCTTTACCGGCGGCTTCGGTACCGCCGCGGCCGTGGGTGGCGCGCTGGAGGGCGTGGGCGCCGATGCCGCCTCCTCGCTGGGCTTTACCTCTGCGACCGTCGGCACGCTGGCCGCCATCATCGGCGGCGGGATCGCCGGCAACTGGGGCATCCGCAAGGGCAAGGTCTCCCACGTGCCGAAGGAACTGCCGGAAGAACTGCGCCGCGGCTACATCAAAAACATCGATGAGCGCCCGTCGCTCGGCCGCGCTACTACCAACCCTTCCTCCATCGAGCCGCTCGCATTGCACTTCGGATTCATCATCCTGACCGTGATGACCGCTTACGGCATCAACCAGGGCCTGAGCAGCATCTGGGAAAACGTCTCCGTGCCGCTCTTTGCTATGTCCATGGTGGTGGGCCTTTTCTTCCGTGCGCTCATGAACTTCGTCGGCGCAGAGGATTACTTGGATAAGGACTCCATTTCTTCCATCTCCGGCGCGGCCACGGACTACCTCATTGCCTTCGGTGTTGCCGCCATTGTCCCGGCCGCTATTGCCTCCTACTGGCAGGCACTTCTCCTGCTCTTCGTCCTGGGCACCATCTTCTGCGTGTTCTTCTTGCTGTGGTTCCCGGCCGAGTTCTTTGGTGAACGCTGGATTGAGCGTGGCATCTTTGGCTGGGGCTGGGCCACCGCCACCGTGGCCACCGGCATCGCCATCCTCAAGATTGTGGATCCTAAGCTCAAGTCCGGCACGCTGTCCGAATACGGCATGGCCTACATCGGTTTCGGTCCCTTCGAAATCTCGTGGACCATCATCGCACCTATGGCCGTCATGTACGGATTCACCGGCCTCTTTGGTGCCATTTCCCTGGCCATTTCCATCGGCGTCTACATTGCCTTCAAATCCATGCGCCTTATGCCGCCGCGCGGCACTATCTTCCAAGAGGGCATTGGCCATGTAGGTCAGAAGCAGGTATAGCTGCGCTTGCCGACGCCCCCCCCTTGCCAACCCCGCTGCAGAACCTGTGGCGGGGACTTTTTATCAAGACTGTGCCTTCTAAGTGTGTCTTGACAGCCGAAATCTTGACTCCTGCACTGCCGCCCCTCGGTGTAGAAGGTTAAGAAAACCGCTAAACGTTAAGTATTCTCAGGCTATGTTTATATAAACAAATAATGATTGCATTGACCTTTCTGAGGGATTGACCCTGCTGTTACTACTGTTCACATTTAAAATCTGGAGTCACTTGAAGCGTTAACCATTAGCGGGTATTGATTTACCTTAGAATTTGTTATAATTTCAGGGAATCAATCTTTGTCTTGATGAGGAACTAAATGTATGAGCTGGACGGCGCTTCCGCGCGAGTAGAAATTTTGGAAGCGGCCTTAGGTATCGCTGGGACGCGAGGTGAACCTGCAGTAACTTTGGAGGAAGTTGCAAAATCCTTGCAGCGCCCGCTCTCGGATATTGAGGAAGAGTTCTCTTCCAGCTCAGAGATCCTTGATGCGATGCCCAATTTTCTGGATTGGCGTTTAACCAATTACATGGAAAAAGTGGTGGACCACCTTCCCGAAGGCGCGGGTGCCGCAGAGATTTTGAAGGCCTTGGGTGAAGGGTATTTCTTCTATTGCCAGGAACAGCCAGAGCTTTATGGCTATCTCTTTGAGAGATACCCGGCCTTGGACGATGTTCAGGTATGCAATATGGCCAAAGGTACGCATACTGGAAACTCGGGCGCAGATTTCGTAGTAAACGTGCTGAAGCAACTGGCTCAAGAACAGGGCGCCGTTGTAGGTGAAGATATTGCCCTTGGCGATATTGGTCGCATTGCTCTTGCAATCTGGTCAATTATTCATGGCCTAAGCCATCTCAGTACCAAGGGCGTGGTCCGTTTCCAGCATTCGGTCATTCGCATTGCCAACCTGAGGCAGACTGTCCAGCTGGTATTGGAAGCGATTATTGATTGGTTTGCCGTCAAAGATATTCCAGAGCGTCGGCCAATTATGTATTCCGCGCGCGAAATTGTAGAGCAGGCAATGGGGCAGTGGGAAGATCGTCCACTCGTTGCCCCTCAGAGCGTTGAGTCCTTGGAGTTTGAAAAGGCCAAGGATCTAATTATTGAAACGGCGCTCCACGTGGTGGCCCGAGAAGGCGTTAGTCGTTCCTTCTTCAAACAGGTGGCTCAAGAGTTGAATACCACTACGGATTTTCTCAACTCCGTGATCGACAATGACTTCGCGCTGCGGGAGTATGCCGAAGAGCGAGTAACCCTGGAAATGGCCGAGATGTTTGAAAAGGCAATCGGTTCTTTGCCGGCGGATACCGCTATCGTGGATCGCCTTCATATCGTGGCCTCTGTATATTTCAATTTTTCGCTTCGCCATACTGAACGGTTCTGCGCGATTATCGGCCTGGCTAATGGGTCGATCGTTCCGCATAGCGGTGACGGCAGCCCGCATGAAGGTATGACGGAAAATTTTGCCATCATGATGAAGCTTTTGCGCGAATTCATTATGGAGGCAGGAATTCAGCCGACAGATCAGCTGGTTTACTTGAGTGCCTTGGCTATGTGGGCGGGTGCTGACGGCGTATCCCATCTGTGCGCTTTGGGAGACTTCAGGGAGTACGAGGATGACCTGAAGTGGGGTCTCTTCTCCCAGGCGTTGACCTCTTCCTTCTTTGCGGTGGCGCATGGTCTGCAGTTGGTGGACAAAAATCTCCCATAGGTTGAGTGGAATAGACTCAACTTTGGGTGCGTTGTGCTAAGTGAAGCCCTACAGTGGGGTGAATAAAACTTAGAAGGAGCAACGCACGCATGAACTCATTTAACCCGACCACTAAAACACAGGAAGCCCTGCAAGAGGCCCTGCAAACCGCCTCGTCTAATGGCAATCCGGATATCCGCCCCGCCCACCTGCTGGCGGCCATTCTTAGCCAAGAAGGCGGCATCGCCGCGCCAGTACTTAAAGCCACTGGCGTAGATCCGGATACCGTGCTCAAAGAAGCCCGCGAGCTCGTTGACTCGTATCCGAAGGCGGAGGGCGCCAATATGGCCAATCCGCAATTTAACCGCGATGGACTTAATGTCTTGACCAAGTCGCAGGAGTTGGCCGGTGAACTGGGCGATGAATTCGTCTCCACCGAGGTCCTTCTCGCCGCTATTGCTGGCTCCAAGACCGACGCCGCCGAGCTGCTTACCGGCCGCGGTGCTACTTATGACGCCATCAAGGGCGCCTTCCCCTCCGTTCGCGGCGCTGCCAAGGTGACCTCCGAGAACCCAGAGGACCAGTTCCAGGCGTTAGAAAAGTACGCCACGGACCTCACCGCGCGTGCCCGCGAGGGAAAGATCGACCCGGTCATCGGCCGTGATCAGGAAATTCGCCGCGTAGTCCAGGTGCTCAGCCGTCGCACGAAGAATAACCCGGTGCTCATTGGCGAGCCCGGCGTGGGCAAAACCGCCATCGTGGAGGGCCTAGCCCGCCGCATCGTGGCTGGCGACGTCCCCGAGTCCCTCAAGGGCAAGACCCTCATCAGCCTTGATCTAGGTTCCATGGTCGCCGGCGCGAAGTACCGCGGCGAATTCGAGGAGCGCTTGAAGGCCGTGCTTGATGAGATTAAGTCCTCCGAGGGCGAGATCATCACCTTCATCGATGAGCTGCACACCATCGTCGGCGCCGGCGCTACTGGCGACGGCTCCATGGACGCCGGCAACATGATCAAGCCCATGCTGGCCCGCGGCGAGCTGCGTTTGGTTGGCGCCACCACCTTGGACGAATATCGCAAGTACATCGAAAAGGACGCCGCCCTCGAGCGCCGCTTCCAGCAGGTCTACGCCGCCGAGCCTTCCGTGGAAGACACCATCGGCATCCTGCGTGGCTTGAAGGAGCGCTACGAGGTCCACCACGGCGTGCGCATCATGGACTCCGCGCTGGTGTCGGCCGCAGAGCTATCCAACCGCTACATCACCAACCGCTTCCTGCCGGATAAGGCCATCGACCTCGTCGATGAGGCAGGCTCCCGCCTGCGCATGGAGATCGATTCCTCCCCACAGGAAATCGACGAGCTCGAGCGCATCGTTCGCCGCATGGAGATCGAAGAGCTGGCGCTGAAGAAGGAATCTGACGCTGCCTCCCAGGACCGTCTAGCCACCCTGCAAGGCGAGCTCGCGGACCAGCGCGAGAAGCTCGGCGAGCTCAAAGCCCGCTGGGCCAACGAGAAGAAGGCCATCGACGATGTCCAAAACATCAAGGAAGAACTCGATGACCTGCGCCGCCAAGCCGAAATCGCCGAGCGCGACGGCGACCTCGCACTCGCCTCCGAGATCAACTACGGCAAGATTCCACCGCTGGAAAAGGAACTCGCGGCCGCGGAGGTCAAAGCCGCCGAGCAGCGCAATACGATGCTCGATGAGGAGGTGAGCCCAGACACCATCGCGGAGGTCGTTTCCGCCTGGACCGGCATCCCAGCCGGCAAGATGTTGCAGGGCGAGACCGAGAAGCTGCTCAACATGGAATCCGTGCTGGGCAACCGCGTGGTCGGCCAGAAGGAAGCCGTCACCGCGGTTTCGGACGCCGTGCGCCGCTCCCGTGCGGGCGTGGCCGACCCCAACCGCCCGACCGGTTCCTTCCTCTTCCTCGGCCCCACCGGTGTGGGCAAGACCGAGCTGGCGAAGGCATTGGCGGACTTCCTCTTCGACGATGAATCCGCCATGGTGCGCATCGATATGTCCGAGTACGGCGAGAAGCACTCCGTTTCCCGCCTCGTCGGTGCCCCTCCGGGATACGTCGGCCACGAAGCCGGCGGCCAGCTCACCGAGGCCGTGCGCCGCCGCCCCTACACGCTCGTGCTTTTCGACGAAGTGGAAAAGGCCCACCCCGACGTCTTCGACGTCCTCCTGCAGGTCCTGGATGAAGGCCGGCTTACCGACGGCCAAGGACGCACCGTCGACTTCCGCAATACCGTCATCATCCTGACCTCCAACCTGGGCGCCGGCGGCACCCGCGAGGAGACCATGGACGCGGTGAAGAAGGCCTTCAAGCCCGAATTCATCAACCGTCTTGATGATGTGGTCATGTTCGAGCCCCTTTCGGAGGAGCTCCTGCGCGGCATCGTCGACATCCAACTGCGCGGCCTGTCCGAGCGCCTCGACGCCCGCCGCCTGACCCTGCAGGTTTCGGATTCCGCCAAGTCCTGGTTGGCCGAGCGCGGCTACGACCCGGCCTATGGCGCCCGCCCGTTGCGCCGCACCATCCAGCAGGCCATTGGTGACAAGCTCGCCAAGAAGCTGCTGGCTGGCGATATCGTTGATGGCGACACCGTCCACGTGGACGTCGCCGATGGCGGCGCCGAACTAGACATCGCCGCCCGCTAGTCGGCCGCGCAGCGCCCGCCGCGCCAAATCCTGCTCATGCCCCTAGACTCGGGGGCATGAGCATTTTGGTCTCCCCGCAAGAACTCCGCGAATCTATTTATCACGGCGAGCGTTTCACCCTCTTGGCCACCCACTGGCAGCCGCAGCTGCGCCAGAGCTACAACGAATTTACCTCCCTGCACATCCCGACGGCACTGTTTAGTGATACCGCCAATTCCTTCGCCGGCCTGCCCGGCTCCCAAGTAGGCCGCAACCCGCTGCCGGATCCGGATAAGCTGCAGGAGCACTTCCGCCAGTGGGGAATCCGCGAGGATCGCCCAGTCGTGGTCTATGACGAAGGCCGTGGCCTTTTCGCCGGCCGCGCCTGGTGGACCTTGCGCTGGGCTGGTCTGAACAACGTCCGCATCCTCGACGGCGGCTTGGCCAATTGGCGCCACCTGGGCTATACCACGCTCACCGGCCCTGGCAACTTCGCCGTCGGTGCCACCGCCGAGGTCAACCCCGGCCAGATGCCCGTGGCCACCATCGATGACGTGCGCAATCACGATGGCCTGCTCATCGATACCCGCACCCGCAACCGCTTCGCCGGCCGTCGCGAGAACCTTGACCTCAAGGCCGGCCACATCCCCGGCGCCGTCAATGTGCCGGAGCGCCTGTTCCACAACGATGGCCTGCGCACCTGGAAGTCCGCGGGCGAAATCCGCGAAGTGCTTTTCGACGCCGGCCTCACCCCCGACAATGTCCAAGGCGCCATCATCTACTCCGGTTCCGGCAACCACTCCGCCCTCGCCCTGGCCGCCATGGAAGACGCTGGCTTCACCGGCCTGCGCCACTATGTCGGCGGCTGGTCCCAGTGGTCCGCCAACCCCCACAACCCCGTAGAGCGCGGCGACTGCCTCACCGTCAACGGCTAATCGCCCCAGCCCGCCCCTCGCCTTCGCCCTCAGCCTCCCGCGTCCGCGCGCCGAGCGCTGAGGGCTTGCTCGTTCCTACTACTATCGTGGGGTGATGGCTTTTCTAATCCTTGCTCTCGCGGTTCTTCTCGGCATTGCCGGCGGTGCCTTGCTGCTTTACGACGGCAAACAGCGCACCTCCACCCCTACACCCTCCGCGGACGCAGACACCGCTTCCACCGAGCCGGCTTCCACCGAGCCGGCCTCCACGGACCCAGCTTCGGCCGCGCCCGCCGATTCCAGCTCCGCTGACGCCGAGTCCGCCGAGACCGACTCTGCTCTCGCCGAGCGCAGTTCCACCGACGTGCAAGCAGAAGCCCTTCCCGTCGATGCGCCACACGACACCGCGAGTCCCGCCGGCGACGCGCCCAACCTGGATTCCGATACTGCCCCCAACTCAGCTCCCTCATCCGAGCCCACCCCCGAGCCGGATTCTAAACCGGAACCGGTCCGCGAACCGGAGCCTGACAAGGATTCCGAGTCCGCGTCCAGCGCAGAATCCACACCAGAGCAAGCCCTGATCCACAATCTAGCCCACGAGTCGGACCGCCAATCAGCAAGCGATCCAGAAAGCGAGCCACGCCCGCATTCGAAGCCGCACACCCGCCATCGGCCGGTTCTGCCAGGAACCATGCGCCGCGAGCGCCGCAATTGGGCAGAAGCCAAAGGCTTTGAATTTATGAAGTCCGATCCTTATCTCGTAGACGAATGGACCAGGGGAGTGGCCTCCACGGGCGCGGCGCCCAAAGACATTGTTGCAGGCAATGTGTACGGCCACGAGATGCTGTTGATGGATATCGATGGCGTCAACGTCATGGCCATGCGTACCGGAGCGGCCTCCGACATGGTCGTGGATTTCCGTCGCTTCGACCGCGACGATGCGAAGGCCTCCGAGGACCTGCTGTTGGCGATGACCATCGAGGGTTTCGATGTGTATTCCTCGGATAGCGCCGTGACCGAGCGCATGGTCGACGAGCGCGTGCATGTTGCTCTGCAGCAAATGCCCGAGGCCGTTACTGCACTGTGGATGGAAACCGAGTGGGTCCTGGCGCAGACCACAAAGCAGGCGCGCTCCGCGGAATGGGACGCGATGCTGCCGCCTCTTGCCCTGCTTGCCGACGCCGCCCGCGTCCTCCCACCGCGTTCCTCGGCCACCCACGTGGTGCGCCTCGAGGAATTGGACCCAGCCCGCGAGATTCCCGCCCAGCCCATCGTCGAGGCCGTCGGCGGCACGCCGGCCGCCGGCGCGCCCGAATTCGAACGACCCGTCATTCAACGGCCGGAGGAGCCGTTGCAGATGCCGTCTCGGGCCTACTCTGAAACCCGCGGCCCAGTCGAGCACACCGCTCTGGGCGGCGACGAGGTCGACGCGATTGCCGACGGCCGCGAGCGCCCCACCCCCGATTCCCATACCGCCCGCCTGCCGCGCCAGCAGTTCCGCGCCGCCTCCATCTTCGATAGCCCCTCCGCCGACTCCACCACCGACGGCTCCCGCGCGGCCGACCCCAACCCAGTCGACCCCAACCCGGCGAGCGAGTCCGCGGCCGAGGAATCGGACCCGCGCCGGGGAGAGTAGCCTAGAGTCCGATACTGGCGGCCGGCCGCCGCCCACGAACCACGACAAGGAGCAGATGACTGTGGATTCTCACACCACCAACGCCCAGAATGCGCACGCCCAGAACCTGGACGCCGAGAAGAAGGCCCGCCTCGCTGAACTGGTTAAGGAACTGGCCGTCGTCCACGGCAAGGTGACCCTGTCCTCGGGCAAGGAAGCTGACTACTACGTGGATCTCCGCCGCGCTACCTTGCATCACGAGGCCTCCCGCCTTATCGGTGCCCTGCTGCGCGAGCTGACCGCGGATTGGGATTTCGCGGCCGTCGGTGGCCTGACCCTCGGCGCCGACCCGGTTGCTACCTCTATCATGCATGCCGACGGCCGCGATATCGACGCCTTCGTCGTGCGCAAGGAAGCCAAGAAGCACGGCATGCAGCGCCGCATCGAGGGCGCCGACGTAGAAGGCAAGAAGGTCCTCGTCGTAGAGGACACCACGACCACCGGCAACTCCCCGCTGACCGCCGTGGCCGCGCTGCGCGAGGCCGGCGCCGAGGTCGTGGGCGTGGCGACCGTCGTGGACCGCGAGACCGGTGCCGGCGACGTCATCGCCGCAGAAGGCCTCGAGTACCGCTCCCTGCTGGGCCTGGGCGACCTTGACCTCGCCTAACGCAGATAGCGCGGCCGACCAGGCCAAGCCGGACGAGGTTAAGCCGGACGAGGTCAAGGGACCGACCGAGTGGAACGAGGGCCGCCATGGCGTAGGCCCCTGGGAAGGTCCGCTGCCGCAAGGGCCGGAGGCCGCGAAATACGACCCAGAGCTGCTCGCCGAAGGCGACCGTCGCAACGTCGTCGACGCCTACCGCTACTGGAGTAGGGAAGCGATCAAAGAGGACATCGATAAGCGCCGGCATAGCCTGCACATCGCCATCGAGAACTTCGAAAACGACGCCAATATCGGCACCGTCGTGCGCACCGCCAACGCCTTCGCCGTCGATACCGTGCACATCGTCGGCCGCCGCCGGTGGAATCGCCGCGGGGCAATGGTCACGGATAGGTACCAGCACTTGATGCACCACGAGAGCGTCGAGAAGCTTATTGCGTGGGCAGCCGAGGAGGGCCTTACCGTCGTTGCCATCGACAACACCCCCGGTTGCGTGCCCCTGGAAACGGCCGAGCTACCGGAGCGCAGCCTGCTGCTCTTCGGCCAGGAAGGCCCCGGCGTGACGCAAGCGGCCCAGGATGCTGCGGTGATGACCTGCTCCATCGCCCAATTTGGCTCCACCCGCTCCATCAACGCGGGTGTCGCGGCCGGCATCGCCATGCATGCCTGGATCCGCCAGCACGCCGATCTGGCCAACTCCTGGTAGGAAGATCGTTACACTAGCTATATCTACCCGTGCGACTGGAGTGATTGAGGAACCGTGGAAGAAAAGTGGGCCCACCGCGCCGAACTCGCAGAGGCCGCCATCAACGAGCGCCACGCGCACTCCGTATGGGGCCTGCCGCGCACCAATCTCGCCGTGGTCAGCTGGCCGCCCACCACGAAGGAAAAGCTCTTTGTCCACTGGCACTACTGGTGGCAGGCCCACTACCTGGACTGCCTCGTCGATGCGGCGCTGCGCAATAACACCAAGGTGCGCCGCCACCGCATCTACGACACCTTGCGCGGCATTCGCATCCGCAACCTCACGCAGCTGACCAAGAATAAGTACTACGACGACAAGGCCTGGCTCGCGCTGGCTTTCGGCCGCGTGGAGGGCCTGAAGAAGGCAAAGACGCCCAAGCGTCTCGCGGCCCTGCAGCGCAATATCCACGAAGGCCTCGATGAATCGCTTGGCGTGCTGCCATGGCGCCTGGGCGAGAATTTCATGAACGTGCCCTCCAATGGCCCGGGCGCCATCATGGTCGCGCGGATGGGGCGCATTGAGGAAGCGCGCCACATCGTTGACTGGATCTATGACCACCTGCTTGACGACGACGGCTACATCATGGACGGCGTCCGCATGCGCATGGACGGCCCTGAGGTGGTAAAAAACATCCACCCCTACTGCCAGGGCGTAGTGCTCGGCGCGTGCCTGGAAATCGTGCTGGCGCTGCGGGAAAAGGCCGGCGTGGGCGATTTGGAGCAGATCGACAGCGTGTACGAGGCCGAGATGGCTTCCGAGATGATGGACTACATCATCCGCATCCGGGGCTTGGTGCAGACCGTGGCCTCGGGCATGGCTACGCCTTCGGGCGTGGTGGACTGGGAGACCGGCGATGGTGACGGTGGCCTGTTTAAAGGCATTTTGATGCGCTATCTTGCCGACGTCGCCGTGCGCCTGCCCGGCGATTCCCCCGCCAACCGTGCGACGAAGAAGCTGGCCGCTCGCATGGTGGTGGCCTCGGCCGAGTCGGTGTGGGAACACCGCCTCGAGGTCGACGGCCTGCCGATTTTCGGATCCGACTGGCTGTCCGATGCGCGCCTGCCGCATAACTACGGCTTCGGCCGGCGCACCATGAGTGAGAAGGTCGGCATCATTCGCGTAGATGAGCGCGATTTGTCCGTGCAGCTTTCTGGCTGGATGCTGATGGAGGCCTGCGCCCGCGTGGTGCGATATTTGGCTAAATAACCCACGCTTGTCGGAGTGGATTGGTCCCGGAAATGACTGGGTTGAAAATGTCACATGGTTTTTGCGGCAGAAATTCCGTGAAACGGGCATACTTGGCTGTTGGAACGTGTTTGACCACAAACCCACTTTTTAAGGATGGAAACTCATGCCAATTGCAACCCCTGAGGTCTATAACGAGATGCTGGACACCGCGAAGAAGAACGGCTTCGCGTTCCCAGCAATCAACTGCACCTCATCTGAGACCATTAACGCAGCTCTGAAGGGCTTTGCTGAGGCCGAGTCCGACGGCATCATCCAGTTCTCCACCGGCGGTGCCGCCTTCGGCTCTGGCCTGGCACTGAAGGACAAGGTCAAGGGTGCTCAGGCACTGGCCGCATTCGCTCATGAGGCCGCCAAGCACTACGGCGTGAATATCGCGCTGCACACCGACCACTGCCAGAAGGAAGTACTCGATGAGTACGTCCGCCCGTTGCTGGCTATCTCCCAGGAGCGCGTCGACCGCGGCGAGAACCCACTGTTCCAGTCCCACATGTGGGACGGCTCCGCTATTCCTATCGACGAGAACCTCGTCATCGCCCAGGAGCTGCTGGAAAAGGCTAAGAACGCGCACGTCATCCTCGAGGCCGAGATCGGCGTCGTCGGCGGCGAAGAGGACGGCGTCCAGGCCAAGGCAGGCGCTAACCTCTACACCTCCCCAGAGGACTTTGAAAAGACCATCGATGCCCTAGGCACCGGCGAGAAGGGCCGCTACCTGCTGGCCGCAACCTTCGGTAACGTTCACGGCGTCTACAAGCCAGGCAACGTGAAGCTGCGCCCAGAGGTCCTGCTCGAGGGCCAGAAGGTGGCACAGAAGAAGCTCGGCCTGGGTGAGGACGAGTACGCCTTCGACTTCGTCTTCCACGGTGGCTCCGGCTCCGAGAAGGAAAAGATCGAAGAGGCTCTGGGCTACGGCGTCATCAAGATGAACGTGGATACCGATACTCAGTACGCCTTCACCAACCCGATTGCTCGCCACATGATGGAGAACTACGACGGCGTCTTCAAGATCGACGGCGAGGTTGGCAACAAGAAGGTCTACGACCCACGCTCCTACCTGAAGAAGGCAGAGCAGAGCATGTCTGAGCGCGTCATCGAGTCCTGCCAGGACCTGCACTCCGTGGGCAAGTCCATCTCCAAGTAATTGCCCTTAGCTGCTCCACACTGCTTTGAGTTGAGGCAGCCTCGTATATAGGCATGCCGAATGAGCCGCTTCCCCCGCGTGGGAGGCGGCTTTTCGTACTTTCGGCCGGGGTGGTTCCGGGCGAGGGATCGATGATCGGCCGGTGCAGTTAGGGGTTTTGTGTGGGGCTGGGGACGAAGCGTGGGGTGTTGCTCCACGGCGGTACCCAGGCGACGCGGCCATCGATGCGCACCATGCGGCCGCGCTCGGTGGGGCGGGAGGGGTCGTCTTGGTTGACGGCATTGTGGTGCGCGCACAAGGTGACCAGATTTTCTTGGTTGGTGGGCCCGCCGGCGGACCAGGCGGTGAGGTGGTGGACTTGGGCGTCGTCGGCAGGCGTATTGCAGCCCGGCCACGCGCACACGGGGTGCTCGGCCGCGGCGAGCATGCGCTGTTTCCAGGTGGCCATGCGCTCGGTGCGGTACAGGTTCACCGGGCCGTGCTCCGGGTGGACCAGGCTGACGTAGCCGCGCTGGGCTAAAGCGCGGGCGACGAGCTGCGCGCCGGTCATGCGGGCGCCGTTGGTGAGCTGGAGGGTGATATCGGAGGCGTCGGCAGGCGCGGCGACGATGCGGTCGAGCTGGTCCAGGGTGAGGATGACGTTGGTATGCACGGCCGGCAGCGCGCCGGGGTTGCCCTCGAGGAGGACCTTCTTGGCGGCGGCGAGGGGATCATCTTTGTTGACGGAAGCGAGCACGCCCTTGATATCGGCGATATCGGTGGGATCGGCCGTAATGGAGATGGTGTGGGGTCCGTCGGGGCGGCGGGTATAGCGCACGCCGGGCTCGGGGCGACGGGGCGGATTGAGCTGCTTGAGGAGCTTCTTGGCCACAGAAGGGATGAAGCGGGACTCGGTGCGGCACAGTTCTAGGCGCAGGTCCCAGGCGCGGTTGGTATCGCGCACGCGGCGGGTATAGGACTCGATGCTATCGAGTGTGGCGAGGTCGTGAGCGCGGGTTCGGGCGGCGTCGCGAGCGAGGCGCTGCTTGCGGGTATTGGACGTGCGGCCGAAGTAGACGTGCTGCAGGCGGGCGAGCTGGGCAGCCAGAAGGGGGCTGGCTCCGGCCTCGAGGAGCGAGTCTTCGGAGCAGCCCTGAAATTCGGCGATGAGATCGACGCCGCGGCGGCATAGCGAGAGAAATTCTGTGTTCACATGGCCGAAGCTAAAGGGGGCTCGAGGGCCGAACAAGCGGTGCGCGGCCGGGGAGGTGGAAATTGTGGATAGGTGGGGGAAAAGGGGGCGTCGGCAAGAGCTATCCACAAGCCGGCCGACGGCCGAGATGCGCGGGGCCGGCGGCGATGGTAAGGGCGGTCTTCTATGCTGGAGGTCATGTCGGAAGCGAAGGAAAGAGTCTCAACGCGGCAGAAGCTGCGGGTGATTGACCGCTCGGTGCTCTCGCGGGTCAACCGCATCCGCTCGCGGTTTGTCTACATCATCCAGGCGACCATTGGCGCGGCGCTCGCGTACTGGGTGGCCAGCGATGTGGTGGGGCACCCGCAGCCGTTCTTTGCGCCGATTTCTGCGGTCATCATTCTGGGGATGTCCGGTGGGGACAGGATGAAAAAGGCGCTGGAGATGTCGATTGGCGGCATCATTGGCGTGGCCGTGGGCGACCTGCTCTTCCAGATAGTGGGCCAAGGGCCGTTCCAGATTTTCTTCATTGTGGGCGCGGGCCTGGTGGTGGGCTCGTTTCTGACCAAGTCGCCGCTGGTGACCAACCAGATTGTCTTTGGCGCGATTTTGATCGCCACGATTTTCCCACCCACGGAGGGCCCGGGCGGCCTGCACCGCGCGATTGACGCGATGATTGGCTCGGGCATTGGCCTGATAACCATTGCGTTGATTCCCAATTCCCCGTTGGTGGAAGCGCGGCGCGAGGTGTCGAAGGTGCTTAAGGTTGCCTCGAGCATTCTTGCCGACGTCACTTATGGCATCCGCCACCAAGACCCCGGCGTCATCCGCGACGCGCGCGAGGCGGTGCGCGGTACCCAAAATAGCGTCAATACCCTGCTAAGCGCGGCGCAATCGGGCAGGGAGGCCTCGGAGGTTTCGCCGCTGTTGTGGGCCTCGCGGCGCAGCATTCGCTCGCTGGAGCGCATCCTGTTGCCGGTGGATAACGCGGTCCGCGGCGTGCGCGTGCTCTCCCGCCAGGCGCTGGGCCTGACGGAGGACCGCGACAAGGTTTCGGACAAGCAGGTGGAGTTGCTCGATGAGCTTTCTGAAATCATGCTCGCGATTAGTGAGCTCTACGGCCAGGGCAAGAAGCATGGGCACGATGAGGCGATTGAAATTCCGGACCTTGTGCAGCGTCTGCGCATCGTGGGCGGGCGCGCCGGGCTGGACATCATTGACAGGGAAGGCACGCTATCGGCCTATATGATTCTGGGCCAGACGCGCTCCATCGTGGTGGACATGCTGATGGTGTGCGGGCTTTCGCGCGAATCGGCCGTGGCGCACCTCGTGCCGACCTCGCAGCACCCGGCCTACCCGCCGGAAGTGTGGGGGCGCGAGGACTAAGGGCGGACGATCTGGAGGTCGCGCAGGTGGCGGTAGAACGTCACGCGGGTCACCGGGCGCTTGTGGGGGACGGAATCGACGATGACGCGCAGCTGTGGGCCGCCGGCCTGGACGGCGCGGCCGGTGCTGACGGATTCGGGGTCGAGCTGGCCGGGCTTGCGCAGCAGCGAGCGCAGGCGGCCCTGCGACTCGACGGGGGAGGTGGCGCGGGCGGCGAGGATGCCGGGGGCGTCGGTCATCGGGACGAGGCGCGCGCCGAAGGTTTTGGGGGAAGTGGCGGCTAGGGTGTGGTCGTCGATGATGACTTCGCCGGTGAAAGAGCCATTGGAGGCGTCGGAGATGGTGGCGGAGCCGGCGACGGCGAGGCCGGAATCGTTGCGGATAAGCGGCGCAGGGCGGACCGGGGCCGTGCGGGCGAAGTCGAGGGCCTCGGCCGGGGAGGTGGGAATCCCCCAGTTCTGGGCGGCCGCGGACGGGGTGGACGGAGTGGAGGCGGCCGGCGCGGTGGTTGAGGGGGTGGAGGCTGCGGCTGAGGAGACGGGGATGAAGGCGACCTCGGCCCAGAGGCGGTCGGAGCGCATGAGGCGGGTGAGCACGGCCGAGAGGGCGGCGTCGGAGCCGACGACGACGATGCGGGCGGGCTCAGCTAAGTGCGGGGCCTGTGGGGCAGGTTCGGGGGCGCCGAGGTGACGGACGTCGGGTTGCGCGGCAATGTCATCGAGCGAGGGAGTGGGGTCTGTGGGGAGGAGAGGGTTGAGGAAGGCGTCGATAAGCGCGAGCTCTTTGCGGGTAGGGATGGGGGAGAGATCATGGGCGTCGGCAGGCATGGCCACGCCCGGGGCGCCGCAACGGAGGAACAAAAAACGCATGCGGACAATGCTACGCGGGCTTTTTGCGCCGGGAAAGTGTAAAGTTGGAGAGTATTTTGGCTTCAATAATGAGGAAGTGACTAAACAATGGCAGCGATCGTCATTGTCGGCGCCCAATGGGGCGACGAAGGCAAGGGCAAAGCGACCGACATCCTCGGCGGCAAGGTTGACTACGTGGTCAAGCCGAACGGCGGCAATAATGCCGGCCACACCGTCGTGGTAGGCGGCGATAAATATGAGCTGAAGCTCCTGCCAGCCGGCATCTTGTCTGAGAACGCTACCCCGGTGCTGGGCAATGGCGTAGTGATCAACCTTGAGGCGCTCTTTGATGAAATTGATGGCCTTGAGGCCCGCGGCGCGAACGCCTCGCGCCTGAAGATTTCCGCCAATGCGCACCTAGTGGCGCCGTACCACCAGACCCTGGACCGCGTGCAGGAACGCTTCCTGGGCAAGCGCGCTATCGGCACCACCGGCCGCGGCATTGGCCCGACCTACGCCGATAAGGTTGCGCGCATTGGCATCCGCGTGCAGGACATCTTTGATGAGTCCATCCTGCGCCAGAAGGTGGAATCCGCGCTGGATATCAAGAACCAGATGCTGGTGAAGATGTACAATCGCAAGGCCATCGAGGCGGACCAGATTGTGGAGTACTTCCTGAGCTACCGCGACCGCCTGCGCCCGATGGTTATCGATGCTGAGCTGGAGCTCAACAAAGCCCTCGAGTCCGGCAAGCACGTGCTCATGGAGGGCGGCCAGGCCACCATGTTGGATGTGGACCATGGCACTTACCCGTTCGTGACCTCGTCTAACCCGACCGCCGGCGGTGCTTCCGTAGGTTCCGGCATCGGCCCGACCCGTATCAAGACTTCGCTGGGCATCATCAAGGCCTACACCACCCGCGTGGGCGCTGGCCCGTTCCCCACCGAGCTTTTTGATAAGTGGGGCGAGTACCTGCAGACCACCGGCGGCGAGATTGGTGTGAACACTGGCCGCAAGCGCCGTTGTGGTTGGTACGACTCCGTCATTGCGCGCTACGCCACCCGCGTGAACGGCTTTACCGATTACTTCCTGACCAAGCTGGACGTTCTTACCGGCATCGGTGAGATTCCGATCTGCGTGGCCTACGACGTCGACGGCAAACGCTACGACGAACTGCCACTTACCCAGTCCGAATTCCACCACGCCGAACCCATTTTCGAGACCATGCCCGCCTGGGACGAGGACATTACGGAATGCTCCACCTTTGAGGAGCTACCGCAGAAGGCCCAGGATTACGTGCTGCGACTGGAGGAGCTGTCTGGCTGCCGCATTTCCTACATCGGAGTCGGTCCGGGCCGCGACCAGACCATCGTGCGTCACGATGTCATGGAAGACCAGCAAGGATGTAGTCCTTATTAGCGTGGTGTGAGAGCCCCACTCTCCAGCACAGCTGAACTGGCTCTCTGCACGATGTTTTTCTAGCCCTCCTAGCAGACAACAAAGGTTCCTATCCCTACCTAGCTCTTGGTCCCCTCTAAGGGATTTAGCCCTAATTGAGCGAAAGCGCCCGTGTACCGCCCCCTGAGACGGAGCACGGGCGCTGTGGCATTTCAGTGCCCTTTAAGCTGCCCGCAAGACCGTGACATGCCAGCATAGGTCCTTCCCTGTTGAACATAACCAAAAACTCATCTAAAGTTAAGTTCTTTTTAAGTACAGAGAGTTTTCAGCTTCCGCGGGCCCTATTCCCGCGTATTACTACACAGGGAGTTACTTCAATGATCATCAAGCTTGTGAGTGGCCTGCTTGCCACCATTATGGGATTCTTCGGCCTGGGCACCCCGGCACAGGAGGCTGCGCCGGCACCTGAGTCAGAGCAGGTTGCTGTTGCTGAGCAGGGCAACACCGACGACGTGCAGGCTCTTATCGACGCCGCACATGCCGAAGCCGGCTACGAGTTCATCAGCGTCCGCTACGAGGGCGACACCGCCAATATTGCCCTGAACCCGGAGACCTACAACCCGGACAAGGACGGCGATGCTTTCGGGGCAGTTTCCCAGCTCCTGCAGGAAAAGGGCTACCAGGTTACTGCCGTTCTTTAAGGCTTAGTTCATTCCAGGATCCGCACTGCGGCCTCGGTAAAGCATCCGCTTGCCGACGCCCGTGCGGATTTTTCTTTGCCCAATTCTCCCTCGACCTTGTGCGAGACCCCTAAGCGTGACTGTGATGACCCTAGGCAGAGTTTTCGCTCACATATGCCTTCTTGAAGGTGAATGGCAAAAGGTTAAGGATTACTACGCCTCCTATGCACCGAACGTGTGTGCACCCCTATTGAGTGCTCTCCAGTCACACCTGTAACACCAACTTTCTATGGATGGTCCCGGAGTAACCCGAAGAAATTGCACGCAAATCAAACCCTTGAATTTGCACGAAATTAGACAAAACGTAGCGCATAGAAGTGTTCACACGGCTTTTGTCAAAACTAATCTTAGTATTGATTAAGCCATTGGCGTGGCGCCCCGACCTTAGGAAAGGCCTAGGGCACATCGAACATATGTATTTAACACTAGGTTGACCGTGGAAATAAGCGCATCTACCTGTGGGTATGAAATTAGAAATCCTGCATAACGTGCAGTTTTCTAAAATTTTCTGGCTGGCGCCTTAAATTTTCCCGTGGTATTATCCTGAGAGCACAATAAGAGTTAATCCAGATTCGGGTTCAAAACCCTAATTAACTGCAGTGTGTTCAAGTCTCAATTTCAGGTCCTGCTCAGCGAAAACATTCGCTGTACAGGAAAACGAATGTAAGTATTTGTACCGCTCGAAGAGGAAAGAATGAGTAAATTAAAAAACATATCCCGAGAGGGGTGGATGGTCTTTACCGCAGTGCTTGCTGCAATTGCGGTAGTTGCGGCCATGGTCACCGTTCCCGGGGCTAAAGCTGAGGGTGTAAGCGGTGTAACTGCCGATGACACTCTGGGTGAGGAATCGGCAAAGCCGGCGGGTATGGATGCCACTTGGGGTGAACTCGTCTGGGCGGGTAAACCTGTGTATTCTGATGCCTTCGCCCGCATCGGCAATAAGAAGAACAACGCTGGTTGGGCTTGGTGTATTGACCTAGGTAAGCCGATTCCAATTCGCAACTCTGGCGTTTATGACATTAATGCCGCGGGAAAACTGCCTGCGTTGGACTCCTCGAAGATCGTTGAGGGTGTTACGCTGGAGACGCGAGAGTCTATGGATGCAGCACTTCATGACGCTGCAGTGAATGTTGCGACGAAGCTGAAGGAGTCATACGACAAAAAGGACTCTGTGGCTGGTTCGAACTATGCACGCTACCTCAGCGCGATTGTGGGCGACGCTACTGCCGGCAAGATTGCGCGCGATGCGTTTGTGAACCCAGAAAAGGCTCAGAACGACCTTGTGATTCGAAACTTCTATGATAACTTTACTGGCTCTATTGAAGAGTTTACGGAGCTGACAGGCTTTACTATTAGCAAGAGTGAGCCTTATAAGTTGGTAAAGGACCCTAACGTAGACGCTCCAAAGGCGCCCGAAGGTTCTTACTTGACTATCGTGGCTCCAGACGGAGCTTTGGCTGGTAACGTCAAGGGTCAGCGTGTGCTGACTCCAGACCAGCCCGGTCTTCCGGACAATCCGGACAACGGTGGTGGCTCTGAAGAGCCGACTACTTCTCCGGAGAATCCAGATACTGAGGAGAATACGACCGAAGAGACTACCTCTGAAAATCCGGAAGGGGAGACTTCTTCTACCGAGACGACCTCTGATTCTGAGCCGTCTGACTCTGAGGAAACCACTACGGAGGATACTGACGAGCCGACTCCGGGTAAGACTACTGGTGTAGTACCTAATCCTGATCCGACTCCGACTACGGAGGAACAGGAGAAGAACCTTAATCCGAAGCTCGAGACCGAGGCTTCCTTTGATGGCGACAAGCAGCAGGTTGTTGCTGGCGCTACCGTTAAGGACAAGGTTCACTACGAGGACCTTGTAAAGGGTAAGAAGTACACCCTGAAGGCAGAGCTGCGTAATAAGGCGGCTGACGCGAACGGCGAGCACGCTATTCTTGGCACCGGTTCTAAGGACTTTGTAGCTGAGGGTGAGTCTGGCGACGTTGAGGTAGAGATTGACGTCGACAAGCAGCTGGAGAAGCCAGTTGCTGCTGCCGTTGCTTTCGAGAAGCTGTATTCCCACGAGGTGGACGAGAACGGCAAGGGCGCCCCGAATGATTCCGGTGATGGCAACTTCATTACGAATCACGAGGACATTGATGATGAGGCGCAGACCGTCAATACCAAGTGGAACCCTGAGATCCATACGGAGGCCAAGATCAAGGATGGCGACCGTGTAGAGAAGGGCGCCACGATTATTGACACTGTGACGTATAAGGACCTTGTTCAGGGCAAGAAGTACACCCTGAAGGCAAAGCTGATCTCCAAGGCCGATGGCAAGACCGTACTGGGTGAAGGCTCTGCGGAACTCGTTCCGGAAGAGTCCGCCGGTGAGAAGGAAGTTGAGATCACCGTCAACGAGAAGGCAGATCCTGCTGTTGACGCTGCGGTTGCCTTCGAGAAGCTTGTATCTACCGAGGTAGACAAGGATGGCAACGAGACCACTGGCTCCTCCGATGAGAACGAGATTGCTACTCACGAAAACATCAACGATGAGAAGCAGACCGTTAACACCAAGTGGACCCCGTCTATCCAGACTAAGGCTGAATTTGACAAGGCTACCCAGGTAAAGGCTGGCGTCACCGTCAAGGACACCGTTACCTACACCGACTTGGTGCCGGGTAAGGAATACACCCTGAAGGCTGAGCTGCGTAACAAGGCTGAGAATGATAAGGGTGAGCACGAGGTCGTCGGCAAGGGCGATGTAACCTTCACTCCGAAGAAGTCTTCCGGCGAGCAGGTTGTTGACATTAAGGTCAACGATGACGTTGAAGGCGTTATCAAGGCTGCCGTCGCATTCGAGGATCTCTATTCCAAGCAGGTCGATGAGAACGGTAAGGACACTCCGAACTCTGACGAAGAGAAGAAGATTACCGAACACCGCGACATCGATGATGAGGATCAGACTGTAACTTCTAAGAAGACTCCGAAGATCAGCACGAATGCTGATTTTGAGGATGGTTCTCATGAGGTTGTTGCTGGTGCCAAGATTGTGGACAAGGTTTCCTATGAGGGTCTGGTTCCGGGTAAGGAATACACCCTGAAGGCTGAGCTCATTTCCAAGAAGGACGGCGAGTCTGTTCTGGGTGAGGGTGAAGAAACCTTTACTCCGAAGGAGGCCGATGGTTTTGTTGATGTTCACATCACTGTGAACGATGATGTGACTGAGCCGGTTGAGGCTGCGGTTGCTTTCGAGGAGCTCACCTCTACTGAGGTCAACAAGGATGGCAAGGAGACTCCGGATACTAATCCGGAGAAGCCGAACCACGTTGCTGAGCACAAGGACATCAACGATAAGAACCAGACTGTGCCTAAGGATGAGCCTGGTGAGAACCCGGGTGAGAATCCGGGTGAGAACCCTGGTGAGAACCCTGGTGAGAATCCGGGTGAGAACCCGGGTGAGAACCCTGGTGAGAACCCTGGTGAGAATCCGGGTGATGAGCCTGGTGAGAATCCGGGTGAGAACCCTGGTGAGAACCCTGGTGAGAATCCGGGTGATGAGCCTGGTGAGAACCCTGGTGAGAATCCGGGTGATGAGCCTGGTGAGAACCCGGGTGAGAATCCGGGTGATGAGCCTGGTGAGAATCCGGGTGATGAGCCTGGTGAGAATCCGGGTGATGAGCCTGGTGAGAACCCGGGTGAGAATCCGGGTGATGAGCCTGGTGAGAACCCTGGTGAGAATCCGGGTGATGAGCCTGGTGAGAACCCGGGTGAGAACCCTGGTGAGAACCCTGGTGAGAACCCTGGTGAGAATCCGGGTGATGAGCCGTGGATTACCACCAACGCTGACTTCGAGAAGGGTTCTCATGAGGTTGTTGCTGGTGCCAAGATTGTGGACAAGGTTTCCTATGAGGGTCTGGTTCCGGGTAAGGAATACACCCTGAAGGCTGAGCTCATTAACAAGAAGGACGGCAAGTCTGTTCTGGGTACCGGTGAAGCTACCTTCACCCCGAAGAAGTCCAAGGGCATGG